>DASPUT010000001.1 GCA_035622735.1 Thermodesulfovibrionales bacterium
CGTCCTGTTGTTAATACTCACCATCCGGGAAGCAGGATTACTGTCATAATAGTGAACCGTTATAGACATTTCCGGCAAGCCCTGCTGAACCGAAGGGGGCAGTTCCCTCAAGCTGAGCAGTTTTTTTCCGCTGTCAGAGCCGGCATTGCTGCCCTGTTGGTGATCTGATGAAACCCGTTTCCCTGTCTCCTGCGGCAAGAGAGACGAGCTACTCTGACCGCTCTCTCTCTTGACGGAAGGTGCAGGGCTGACGCGAACCTCCTTCTGCAAATCCTCTGTCTTAAGTTGCGAGACGAGACCCTTCTGAAGACTTTGAGCAGCTCCCTCGGCAGGCAAAGTAGTTACAGGTTTTGAGCTTGTCGAGCTCCCTTTCCCTCTCGCGGTCTCGTGAGTCACTACCCGCCAGGGACTCAGCCACCACATGAATATGCAGGCATTGAGGAGCACAGCCAGAATGAGAAGTAGTAACAAACGGTTCTTTCTTGTCTCTTTTGCTGCCGCAGCCTGGGATGTGAGCAGATTCGGCGCTGTGCCGCGCTGACGCTCCTCTTCCGATCTTCTCAGTGCGTCAAGGATATAGGACACCGCTACGGACCTCCCCGCGCGGTCAGAACCGGTTCTCTATCTCCGACCGCCGTGCTGAGGCGGATGAGGGTCCGGGAGCCCACAATCCCGTCCGGGACGAGACCTTCCGATAACTGAAATTTCTTTACCTGACTGACGAGTCGGTCGTCATAGACCGCATTTCTCAGGGACCTGGCCTGCAATCCCTGGGCACGCGCAACCTGTTCATCGAGCCACTGGACCTGACGGCCCCTGCTGCCGGGCTTGATCTCCCCCTGGTAATATGGCGGCGCCCGCCACAATAGCGTATATTCGCCAAGCCATCTGCCGGCTATTTCCTTGATCTCTGCAATCCTGCTCGCCGTCCCCACGACGAGGGCGGCGGCATCCCCGCTGACCGAAGTGAGGGCAGCATAAAATTCTCTCCCGTCATCGTCCCGGAGTTTCAAGACCATCGGCCTGTTCATCTGGAGGAGGCCGCTCAAACTCGCTGGTCCCTCGAGACAACGCAGACCGTAACCCTGAGCCTGCCTGCAGGCCGGGTTGTTTTCCTCGGGCCGATAGGGAATATCCCATCGGCCGAAGAGGGCCGCATACGCCATATCTTTGCTTTGCCCCACCGGCAGTTCGACAGACCACCGGATAGCATCAGTTTTCGCTTCCCCCATCGTGGTTTTCTGTTTTTCTGTCGCCTTCATCGCAGCGGATTGAGGTCTTGTTCCGTAAAGGGCCACTGTCAGCACAGCCACTATTGCCGAAATCACGAGTCCGGCAAAGAGCCACCTCAGTTTCCCGACCCGACCTCGTCTGCCGTTGAGTTCTCCGAGCACTTCCCGCGCCGCCTTAGTCAGAGTCGATCTGTTGACAGAATCCTTCCCCTGCGCGTAAGCCCCGAGAAGGGCCCGGTCGCATATCACATTTATCAGTCGCGGGATTCCCGAACTCAGGCGGTACAGTCTATTTACGGCAGAAGGAGAAAATAATTCTGACGACACCCCCGCAACCGACAGGCGATGGGAGACGTACGCGAATACCTCCTCCCGCGTCAGAGGTCCGAGGTGATACCGGGCCGTGATGCGTTGGGCAAGTTGCCGCATCTCAGACCGAGAAAGCAGCGTCCCGAGTTCCGGCTGCCCTATCATGATAATCTGAAGCAGTTTCCGCTGGTTCGTCTCGAGGTTCGTCAGGAGGCGAATCTGCTCCAGGACCTCAGGGGCGAGGTTCTGTGCCTCCTCGATGATCAGCACTGTTTTACGACCCCTCGAGTAGGCATCGAGCAGGTATCTGTTGATGCAATCCACAAAGACCTTAATACTCCTATTGCCCTCGGGATATCGGATACCGAGATCGTCACAGATGGCTGCGAGGAGTTCATCGACGGTCAATTTCGGGTTGAGGAGAAAGGCGACGTCCGTGCCCTCCGGAAGTTGCTCGAGGAGGCATCGACAGACAGTCGTCTTCCCCGTTCCGACTTCTCCGGTGAGCAGGACGAAGCCTCCGTCGCCGGTGATGCCGTATACAAGATGGGCCAGGGCTTCCCGGTGCTGACCGCTGAGGTAGAGATACCGGGGATCTGGCGCGATAGAAAAGGGGAGTTCCTTCAGTCCAAAGTGCTCTCTATACATGCGAATGCCTGTCTCTCATTCCGGCAAGAATCGAACTCCTGCCGGATTCCTTTAAAAGAGTAATACAGATAGAGGGAAAAACACAATACGTCCCTTCTCGGGATTCCGTACTGAAAAGATTGGGAGAGTGACGGTCGGCCCGGCGCCTCCGGAGAATCCTATTCCTTCTTTTCGTCTCTGATCTTGAGCATCGGCTCATAATGGCCTGTTTCGAGCTTCGCCATATATCTCACGACATCAAAACTCGTCAGCATTCCCACAGGCCATTTCGTTCCCACATGGGGGTCGACAACGATCAGGTGATAGTATTTCAGCCTTTGCATCACTTCTATCGCCTTCTCGATCGGCCACTGAGGATCGATCTCTATCCGGTAGGGCTTCATAATCCGGCCCGCCTTCAGGACGTCAAGATTCTCGCCGTAGTGCCGGATCATCTCTCGGTACGTGATCAAGCCCCATACCTCTCCCCGTTCGTTAACCACGACGACGGAACGGAAATGGTTGTTTTCCATCATTCGCGCCACATCCTTCACCGTGTCATCCGGATAGCACGAGATCACGCCCTTATGCATGAGGTCGCAGACCCTCACGGATTTGCTTCCCCCTCTTCCCTTTTCGCCATTCTCGCGATGAGGTCTCCCGCGCAGAGGAGGCCGAGCACCGCCTTGCTTTCGGGCTGATCGGCGATGACGATGAGATGTTCGATCTTGTTTTTACTCATCGCGGTGATCGCCTCCCGGAGAGGCGTGCCGGCGGTGGCTGTGACAATCGAGTGGGAATGAAGAATGTCTTTCGCCCTCGTGAGGTCGAGGTCCCTGCCGAAGGCATCGATAATGCTATCTGCAGAAACGAGACCCCTCACTTCGTGGTTACTATTGATGACCGCACAGTAGCGGACCTGATTGACAACCATGATCTGCGCGATGTCTCTCAGACTCGTCTCTTCATTGCAGGTGATAGCACCGCGCCGCATGAGCTGCCGCACATGCTCCTCCATCTTACCTCCCTCTAACAATCCTGCCGTTCAAACATTACCTTGTCTCTCCGTGAAATAAACGAGGATGAGATATCATATCATGCTGCGACACTTTTGGTAGAGAAGTTTCAGGAAAGCCGCGGTAACGATGACTGCACTGCATGGAGCGAACGAGACCCTAAGAGAGCCTTTAACGCCCGGACGGCGCGCTCAGGAGTCGGATAGGTCGGGATCCCCGCACGGTCGATGAGGAGGGAAAGCCTCTTCGCAATTCCACCGGGCGCTATATTGCAGACAAGGGGCTTTTGAAGGGTTCGCCGAAAATCCCGCAACAGTGACGAAAGCGCATAGGTGATGCCCCAGACATTCGGTAACGCGATGATCAGGAAGCCGTCATAGTCATCCCTGAGTTCATTGAGTGCCGCGAGATAATCTCCGTCCTTGACCTGAGCGGTGAGGTCAAGGGGGTTACTAATCCCGAAGAAATCCGGAAACACTCGGATCAGTCGTTCTTTTTTCTCCGAGGGCAGTTGCGTCACATCGAGTCCCTGTCTCATGCACTCGTCGGCCGCCAATACTCCAGACCCGCCGCCGTTCGTGATGATCAGAATCCTATTTCCCGACGACGGTTTCTGATAAGAGAGGGCCTTTGCCGCATCGGCGAACTCATCAAAATCGACCGCCTCCCGAATTCCAAACTGTCGCAGGATCGAATGAAAGACCTCGTATCTCCCGGCGAGCCTTCCC
>DASPUT010000002.1 GCA_035622735.1 Thermodesulfovibrionales bacterium
CCCGTCGGACGCCGCCTTTCGCTGTCGAGGATAAGCCATGATACCCCTGTTTTTGGTGTATAATACGTCTAAACATGGGCGTCTGGAGCATGATAAAAAGGGATTACGGTGCCGTTTTCAGGAATGATCCCGCTGCAAGGAACGGCCTTGAAGTGGTTCTCGCCTACCCGGGATTTCACGCAATATTGTTTCATAGAATCAATCATGTCCTCTGGGATTTGCGGGTACCGGTAATTCCACGCCTTCTTTCCCATCTCGCACGATTTCTGACCGGCATCGAGATTCACCCTGCTGCGAAGATAGGCCCTGGTTTCTTTATCGACCATGGTATGGGGGTAGTAATAGGAGAAACTTCAGACGTCGGAGAAGACTGCCTTCTCTATCAGGGGGTGACGCTCGGCGGCACGGGAAAGGAGAAGGGCAAACGTCATCCCACCCTTGGGAATCACGTGATCGTCGGAACCGGAGCCAAGATACTCGGTGCGATAACCATCGGCGATCATGCTAAAATAGGCGCTAATGCCGTTGTGCTCGATCCCGTGCCAGACTACGCCATCGTGGTGGGTGTCCCCGGGAAGGTTATCAAGAAGAAGATTCTCAGGATGATGGAGGAGGGTCCTGTCGAGAGCCTGGCCCGCGTCTATATGCCTGATCCGGTAGAGGAAAAATTCAGGGAATTCGATAGATCGATTGTGGAACTCGAAAAGAAGATAGCAAGACTCGAGGGAAGAGGAGGAGCGGTGCGCGTTTACAATACGTTGTCGGCGAAGAAGGAAGAGTTGATTCCCCTTACTCCCGGGAAGATCGGTATGTATGCCTGCGGGGTGACGGTCTATGACCTCAGCCACATCGGCCATGCACGCAGTGCGATCGTCTTCGATGTCATCAGGAGATACCTGGAGTTCAGGGGCCTTGCGGTCAAATACATCAGAAACTTTACCGACATCGACGACAAGATTATCAACAGGGCAAAGCAGGAAGGCATTGCCTGGGATACCGTCGCAAAAAACTATACCGAAGAGTATTACCGGGACATGGACAGGCTCGGGGTCGGCAGGGCGGATGTGGAGCCGAAGGCGACGGACCATATACCCGAGATTATCGCCATCGTAAAAGGCCTTGTGGACAAGGGGTATGCGTACGGAATTGATGGAGATGTTTACTTCGAAGTGAAGAAATTCGGGGACTACGGAAAGCTCTCCAAGAGGGACATCGAGGAGATGCTCGCCGGCGCACGCGTCGAGGTCGATCAGAGGAAGAGAAGTCCCATGGACTTTGCCCTCTGGAAGGCATCGAAGGAGGGCGAACCGTCGTGGGAGAGCCCTTGGGGTCCGGGGAGGCCCGGCTGGCATATCGAGTGTACCGCGATGTCGATAAGACATCTCGCCGAAAGCTTCGATATCCACGGAGGTGGCGCAGACCTCATATTTCCCCACCACGAAAACGAACTCGCCCAGTCGGAGGCCTACACGGGGAAGCCCTTTGTGAAATATTGGATACACAACGGATTCATTACGATCGATAAGGAGAAGATGTCAAAGTCCCTTGGGAATTTCTTTACGATAAGAGAGATCCTCGAGAAGTTCGACCCCGAGGTAGTCAGGTTCTTTCTCCTCTCAACGCATTACCGGAGTCCGATCGAGTTTTCCGATGAATCCCTGCGCGAGGCCGAGGCGTCCATCGACCGGTATTATACGACGATAACTAGGATAGCAGATTTTCTGACCAGCGTGACTGATAAGCCGAAGCCGTCCCCGGAAGAAAAATCCCTCGAGGGAGTCCTTGCAGCCTTTATGGACAAGTTCAGAGAAGCGATGGATGACGATTTTAATACGGCCCTCGCACTGGGACATATCTTTGAATTGATCCGAGAGGTCAACCGGTTCCTCGATGCGAAACCCTCAGGCCCGAAGGCGAAGGAGCTTTTGTTACGGACAAAAGAACTCCTCAGCGATTCCGGGCGAGTCCTCAATATTTTCAACAAGCGTCCCGAGGAATGGTACGATGCGCTCATGGAGACAAAGAAGATCCCTTACTCAAAAGCGGATATCAAGGAAAAGATACAACAGAGACAGGATGCGCGTCTCCGTAAGGACTGGGCGGCGGCTGACGCCATAAGAAAAGAGATGGAAGAACAGGGGATAATCCTGGAAGACAAGAAAGACGGGACCGCCTGGAAGGTTAGCGTGAGCAAATAGGGAGTTTGTGTCTATCGTTGTTTCCTGTTGTAGCCGAAGCGCTCTTCAAAGACCGGAGCGATGAGATTATCGACTGGCGCGTAATCATCCCTGAGGATGACAGAGTATGTCCTCATCACGTATCGGTCCACGAGGTCTTCCGGTACCACTGCTGATAGCGCTCTGCCCTCACCCCTCCGTTTAAGGTACGAATCAAAGTCTCTCAAGTTCAGATCGTTCTTCCCCGCAACTATGACAAAGGTGGCCGAACCGATTCTTTCAAAATTCGGGCTTATCGCTATCAGGTGGACATTCCTTTTGCCGAAGACTTCCCGCAACGTCCGGATATAGGATGGCAGGAACGATCCTCTCTGAAAATTGTCGATGATATTCGTGAGTAAAATCCCGTCCCTATTCAGGACATCCTTGAGCAGCAGAGCGAATTCCTTTGTGGTCAGATGATACGGTATGGACAGGTCGTTATAAGCATCGACAAAGACGACATCGTATTTCTCTCTGCAGTTCATGACAAACCAGCGGCCGTCGGTATTATAGGTGCGGATTCTTGTGTCCTGAGGCAGGCCGAGATACCGGTAAACAACCCGTGTTATTTCAGGGTCTATCTCAACGACGTCGATTTGAGCCCTCGGATAAGAGATCTCCATATACCTCGGAAAGGTGTATCCCCCGCCGCCGATCGCGAGGCTCCTGAAGGCCGCATCTTTTTCGAATCTCCATCCGAGTACCTCTCCGTAAATCCTTTCATACTTATATTCGATGTGGAGCGGGTCCTTCAGATTCACGTAAGAGTGCGTAAGGTTATCAAGCACAAGGGCCTTTAGAGGTGTCTTCCCGTCGGAGCTTGTGGCTTCCTTGACCTTGATCGTGTAGTAATCGCTCTCCCGGTAATAATTGGTGTAAGAATCCGCCGGCGGTCTAAATGCCGAACTGTAGACGGACGTGAGGAGAAGGGCGGGAAACAAGAGGAATCCGATCGCGAACTTCTTCGTCCTGAAGAGTCCACCCCAGACGGCCCCGGTGACGATCAGGATCGCACCCATCGTCAAGATGATATGTCTTGTCCCCATCCAGGAGATGAGGAAGAAGCCGGCGGCAAAGGTTCCGATGATCGAGCCGAGGGTCGAAAAGGCATAAATCTTGCCGACGACGTCCCCGGCCGTCTCGACATTCCGGAGTGCGAGCTTGACGACGACAGGCGAGATCATCCCGAGGATACAACTCGGGATGAAAAACGTCATCGTCGTCACGATAAGAATGCGAAGCATGAGAGACGTCGGAAAATGGTAGCCTGCAACGAGATTCGTCATGGGTGCGATGAAGAGCGTAGTCATTCCCGACAGGAGCAGGAGCCATCCCAGGGTCTTCCTGTCGGGAAATCTGTCCGCCAGTTTCCCTCCCGAATACGCGCCGATGCTGATCCCGGCAAGGACGACACCGATGATGCTTGTCCAGGTGTAGAGGGATACCCCGACAAAGGGCGCCAGGATGCGGCCGGCGACGATTTCGATCACGAGGATGCAGAAACTCGCGATAAACGTAATGGTATATGCCGCGATGATGTTCATAACCCTTCCCGTTTTCGATCAATCAGATACATGTAGTGCGATTAACCCATACATGATAGCATACGGCCTTTTGGGGATTCCAAGCCGTGCCCCTCGGGTATCACCCCGGTAGGTATCTGGACAGATAAGCCTTCAGGCCTTCGACGTACTCCCTGCCGGAAACGAGGAAGCCCTCGTTGTGTCCGCCGGTAATCCGCAGAAATTCCTTCGGCTCGCTCGCTCTTTCGAAAAGCATGAGCCCGTGCTCAAAAGGCACTATCTCGTCTTCGGGACTATGGATGAAGAGTTTCGGTATCCTCAATCTTCCTACCTTGCCGATTGATTCGTAATGGTATCGCGAAATAAGGGAGACCGGCAGGTGCGGAAAGAACTTCTTCCCCAAAGCAGGCACCGAGGTAAAGCCCGACTCCATGATGAGGATACCAGTCTGCTTCCGTAGCGCTACTTCTGCGGCAACGGCGCTTCCGAGAGAACGCCCGAATATGATGATCCTTCCTGGGTCGACATGGAGGACGTCTCTAAGATAATCCCATCCGGCCTCCGCATCAAGGTAGGTCCCTTTCTCATTCGGGGAACCCTCGCTCTTGCCATATCCGCGGTAATCGAATATGAACACGCTGAGACGCAGGTCATGGAAAATCCGGATCGAATCAAGACGGTGCGAGATATTCCCCGCGTTTCCATGACAGAAAAGTACAAAACCGCGGGCATTGTCAGCTGGGATAAACCATGCCGAGATATTTAACCCATCCTTTGTCAGTAGGGTGAGTTTATGGTAGTCGAGCCCGATGTTGCGGGGAGTGGCTTCTATCTCTCTTGCAGGGAAATAGAGCATCGAGCCTTGCTTCGCGTAGACATAAGCGATGAGGAGCAGATATCCAAGGACAAGGCCGGCTGCAACAAGAAGCAACATTCTTTTTACCGTGTTGGGCAAAGTCTCGACGGAATCCTCTGATGTGATCTCCTGCTCCGGAGTATCAGCCTGTAATTCACCGTTCAGTATATCACAAAAGAATTCCTCAAACGAGGCGAAGTGACCGGAGATGCCGGTTATGCTTGGGTATGCTCGTTTCTTCCCCATTTTGTTGTCCTAGGCATCATTGTCTTTGTCGCGACTCCGAGTCAAAAAAGATAATTGTCAATTCCGGATATGCCAGGATGAAAGGTTAGCACGGCGGACAGCACGATAGGGGAAGATAATTCAGTCTATTGTGTACACCGACAAAGTGGGACTGCAACCATTTTGACACACTAATATTTCCCGATAGAACCATCACTCATTTGCGCAGAGGGTATTTGAGGAGTACTTGTCCTCGCCCACGATGAGATTCGGGCAGCTAGACCCAATAATCCACTACTGCCTAGTATATTGTCTTCCAGTGGAATCTATACAGGATTGCGAACCATTTTCAGAAATATAACACGCCGTACAGTTTCCGTTGCAGTCCATGTACATCATATTACACCTGGCGACTGCGCTAGAGATATTAAAGACTTCGACATCGCCTATCAACTGGTTATTATCAGGGTTACCGACGTAACAGGATACAGCCGTGCTGTCTGCCCCCATCGCCAGAATAACCTGTCCCATGAGCAGGCAGAAAACGATAGACACACCAATTATTATTCTTCCCATGACTCCCTCCTTATTATTCTATCTGTAAATTTACTCTTCATGTTTGGCCTTGTCAAGATTTCTCAGTGAAAAGCAGGATAACGCGATCCTCGCGGAGTCTGCGGATCGCTGCGAATCAGGTGCTGTCAAGCGTCGCCTGCATCAGGCTTGTTGCCTAGTGGTTATCTAAGCCATTCGAGAGCGTCTTCGAGATTGTCAAAGGCCTTAACCCACATGCCTCGATTTACTGCCACGGTTTCGCCGAACCTCCCCGGGTCAAGGATTGACTCGTGAAGAACATATGCAAACTGTGGCTGGGGAATACTTCGTTCTATTCTGTACCTTGCAACCGTCTCGGCCGCGAATTTGCCATAGAGAAAACGCTGGTAGTTTTCAATCTCGCCCTTGACTTCCCGTCCATCGAACAGGATCTTCATAGCTTTCTGTTCTGAAACAGCATCAAGCATCTCAATAAAGGTCCTCTCGGCCTCTCTTAACGAGAACTCACCTGTCACAATTACGTGAAGCAATCCTGATTCAGCGGATATTCTGAGATTCATGCCCATCTTGCACCAGCCTTTCCAGCCAACATTATTGCGTATGCCACAAATGACAACCCTTCTCCCCTCCGTTTCTCAATGGTCTTGAACATTCCCTTCATGCGGCAATCTCGTCCCGAACGTGATTAGGAAGTCGATTTCTTCTCGCTCTCGACAAGGCTCGCAAGCAACTCCATGATATCCGTAATTCTTATCCTTTGGTCTTGGTTCTGCATGCCTTCGTTGACCTGCGCATAGCAGGCCGGGCAACTGAAAATAAGCCGGTCGGCCTTTTTCTTCACCGCCTCATCGATTGTCGACCTTCCGATTGCATTGGCATTTTCAGGATATACCTTCCTCGCCGCTCCACCGGCGCCGCAGCACCTGGAATTGATGCCGTACCGGTCAAATTCAACGAGTTCCACTCCGGGTATGCTTCTGAGAATGGTCCGGGGTTCCTCCGTAATACCGACGCCCCTGCTGAGATAGCACGGATCATGATAAATGAGCCTCTCCGACAATCCTTCCCTGATCTTGAGCATTCCGCTCTTCAGTGCCTCGGCTGCGAACTGCGTCATGTGTCGGATCTTAAACGGCAGATCCTGACCGTAGAATATCGGCCAATCCCTCGACATGATGTTGACACAGCATGGACACGAGGATAAGAGGAGCTTCACGCCCTTTGCCTTGTATGCCTGGACGAGTCTCTTCGTCAGGGTTTCGAGCATGTCGTGCTGCCCCGAGGCAAAGAGAGGAAATCCGCAGCAAACCTCTTCTTCGGGAGGCAGCATGGTAAAGGGTTCTCCAATCGCTTTCAAGACAAGGACATCTCCCCGAACCATAGGCTGCGCCGAATAGGCGCCCGTACATCCTGCATAGTAAGCGATCTCAGCCTTTTCAGCTGCCTTGACGTCCTCGGGAAACCACGGTTTGAACCTGTCTTCGGCAGGCATATTGTAGGGATTGCCGGTATCCTTTATTACCGCGGGCATCTTGGCCTGACCGCCTATGGGGCCGAACCCCCGCTTCACCATTTCCTTTCTCAGGGTGGGCCAGAGCCTCTGGGTGAAGATGCCGACGGGACAGTGCTGTCCGCAGGCACCGCAGGTCGTGCATTCGAAGACCGCCTTCGTAAAATCTTCGAGAAGCTGACGGTCAATGTCCCTCGGCCCGAAGAGCCTCGCCTTCAGGCCTTCGGTCGCCCTAATGAATTCCTTGAAGACACGGATCTTCTCGGGAGGGGATATCGCAGGTCTACCGTTAACGTCCTGGATAGGACAGAATTGCAGACATTCGCCGCATTGCGTGCAGGCGTCCAACTCTATGAGCTGCTGTGCGGTGAGGCTTTCAGTAAAACAGTTCCTATTTTTCATGGATCACCCGACTGAGGGTCTCTTCCCGCTGTCGTGCGCCGATGAGCACGAGCGGGGCTGCAAAGATATGCGTTGGCAGATTTACCATCAATGCCAAGAAAAGGGCGAAGTGAAAGATAAATAGAGCGCTGCCGGGGACCGCACCAAACCTGAACGTCACCATTCCCATGACAAATGTTTTTACAGAAGCGATGTCGGGATGGTAGACCGTTTTCATGAGGAGTCCGCTGATGCTTAAGGCAAATATCAGGATGAGAAGCAAAAAGTTGTAACTCGAAACGTATTTCTTCTTCTCAACGAGAAATTTTACGGTACTTATATAGAGCAATGCAAACGGAAGGGCATATCCCGCAACGGTTCCGAAAGGCTGTAAAGCCCAAACCCATTGAGGCACCGGATTGAGGAAGTATCTCAAGTGTCCGAGTATCACGAGCACAAAAGAGAGATGGAAAATCCATTCCCCAAGCCAAAGGACATCATTCACACTGAGGAGCCTCCGGAAGAAAAGGATGTCGCCTGCAGCCAAAAGGAAGGTCTTCGGTGTCACCTTGTCTGATCCGACTCCGTTCACGGGTTTCTTCTTTACCCATATCCATACCTTGGCAGCATAGGTACCGAGAAGAACCAGCAGCGAGAGGTAGTAGCCGAGAATGAGAACGATCCCTAACGTCCACATAAGACAATCATGTCCCGTCTGCCTGGTGGTTGGCGAAGAACAGGCAGTTTAAGATAGTCCGGAAGAAATTCGACATGGGAAAACTTACGCATTACGCTCCTCCTGAGTAGCCGCTGCGCGACGATCTGTTGTCCTCATTCTCTTACGGCCAGTTGCTCAAGCCATGACTCATCTTGAAAAGGAAATATCGCTCGAAGGCGATCTTCATCCATTTATACCTGATTCCCTCTT
>DASPUT010000003.1 GCA_035622735.1 Thermodesulfovibrionales bacterium
ATATCTTTACAGCATAATGACGCCCATCTGGAACAGGGAGTTCTTTTCTACGAAGATGAAGAAATTTTTCCGCGAATAGGAAGCGTAGGTACCCTTGGCAAAGAAAAAGAAGAAACTATTATCTGAGCCCCAAGCGTCTCGTGGCAAGAGTATTACCACGAGCCATCTCCTCGCCCTTGGTTTTCTCGCCGCTGCGATAGTCTTGGCTTATCTCAACTCCCTCAACGGGACGTGGGCGATGGATGACATCGTCGCGAACAAGCCTGTCGGTATCAAAGATTTCCGAGACCTCATGGATTTCAGGAAGGTCACCTACTTCACTTTTCTCCTGAACCAGATGATCGCACCCTTCAGCCCTGTGAGTTTCAGGGTGGTCAATATTCTTATCCACGTTCTCAACACGGCCCTCGTTTATTTTCTCGCCTATAAAACAGTTTTGCTCTATCGAGGAATCGGGCAGCGGCCGGGCAACTCAGAAAGAGAGAGGGACTACGCTTCCGGCGGATTCACGGATCAGGCCTTTGCCGTGGCTCTCATCAGCGGTGCGATCTTTGCCCTGCATCCGATCAATATCAATGCCGTTGCCTATATCGCCCAGAGGATGGCATCCCTCGCAGCGCTCTTCGTCCTTCTTGCGCTCCTTTCCTACATCCGGGCTTCGCTTGCCGCGAGCAGGTTCACTTCGGTCGTATTCTATTCACTCAGCTGCCTTTCTCTCGCGCTCGGGATCTTTTCGAAGGAAAACGCGGTGCTCGCCGTGCCTCTCATAATCCTCTATGACTTTTTCTTCATCTCGAGATCCAACCGTCCGCTCTTCATGAAGAAACTCTTCCTGATGGCCTGCATCGGGTTGGTCGTGATCGGCCTCGCATCGTATTTTCTGAGGTTCCATGTCAGGTTCCTCGAGATAGGGAGGCTCCTCCTGGACTCCAATAAGCCGCTTGCCGAGGCTGGATGGACCGCGGTAGACGTCTACTGGTCGCCGCTCCAGCATATCCTCACGGAGTTCAGGGTCATCTCCCGTTATCTCCTTATCCTCTTCGTGCCTCTCCCGCAATTCCTCGTCTTCGACTGGTGGGGGTTCCCTGTTTCGAGTGGAATCATAGTACCTTTGACGACCCTCTTTTCCCTTCTCCTCCTCGTCGGGCTCCTGACGTTTTCACTCTGGGGTGTGAAGCGCCTCCCCTTCATCTCTTTCGGCATCCTCTGGTATCTCATCGCGATATCTCTCGAAAGCTTCCTCGCGATAGGATCGGACCTTTACTTCGAGCACAGGAACTATCTTCCCGTGGCGGGGCTTCTTATCGGCATCATCGGCCAGGTGCTGCTTTCGATGAAAAGCAGGATTCATGGGAGAGGGACGTGGGCGGTCGCGATAATCCTCAGCATCATCCTGGGGGGCTTGACGATAAAGAGGAACATGGTATGGGAGGATGCCGTGACGCTCTGGGACGACACGCTGAAGAAGAGTCCCTCGAATGTCAGGGCGATGGTTGCCCTGGGGAACGCCTACATGAAATTGTCGGACCTCGACGATGCGGCAAAATATTACGAGGAAGCGGCAACGGTAAGCTATCGCGACAGAAACGTGCACTTCTTTAACGATTCCGCTTACAGCCTCGGTATGCTCTACCTCTTCAGGGGCGACCTGAAACATGCAAGAGCGGTTATTGAAAGGCTCACAAAGAACGTCGAAACAAATAGGACGCAGATCCTCGCAGGATTTTATAAAGCGCTGAACGATGATACGGAAGGCGCCCTCAGGGATTATCGCGAGGTCGTTGGAAAGACGAAGGGCATCGACAAGGTCGTCGTCTATACCCTGATGGGTGACGCCTATCGTATGAGGGGGCAGTGGGACGAGGCGATCAAGAGTTATCAAAAGGCGTTATCCGTTGACCCGAGTTTCTCCGCGGCATACTACGGGGCGGGAGCTTCGTACATGGGCAAGAGGGATCTGTCTCAGGCTGAGGAATACTTCCATAAGGCCCTTTTCCTCGACCCCTATAATGTCCTCGCGCTTTCGGACATGGCAGACCTTCTCCTCATAAAGAAGGCAAACCCCGGGGAGGCCCTGAACTTAGCGGAGAAGGCGGTCGCGAAATCCCCGCCTTTCTACCAACCCTACCTCACGATGGGGAACGTGCTTATCGTCCTCGGCAGGGAACGGGAGGCCGATGATTTCTACAAAAAAGCTGAAGAGCGGGGCCTGGAAGATTATATGGTCCCCTTCAGCAAGGCGCGGGCGTACTACCTAAAAGGAGACAGGGAAAAGGTCCAGCAGTACCTGTCAGAGCTCCGGAGGTATAAACTGCCGGAAAAGATGCAGGCCCTCATGAACCGGCAGTAACGGTCTGATGGGTGAGGGGTATATCACTCCTTTTCGAGGCTCTTCAGATCGATGAACGGAACCGCTCCGGAATTTATCTTCGGCAGGTGACCGTCAGCAACTATCTCTTCTCACACCATTCCCGGGCGTTCTGGAACATCCTGAGCCAGGGTGATGCCTTGAGGTTCTTCTTCCAGTCTTCAGGCATCCATGGCCACTGCCATGTGAGGAACGTCCTCTCCGGATGGGGCATGATCGCGAGGTGTCTGCCGTCTGCCGAGCAGAGGGATGCGATCCCCTGAGGCGAACCGTTCGGATTGAAGGGGTACGATTCGGTAATCTCACCCGAATCATCAACGTACCTCACAGGCGCCATTCCCCTATCGAGTACATCGAGCATGATCTCTTTCTTTGGAAAATACGCCATTCCCTCTCCGTGGGCCACCCATATTCCGAGGGTCGAACCTTCCATCCCTTTGAGAAGGAGAGACGGGCTCGGCAGTATCTTTACGGCGCTGAACCGCGATTCGAACCGGCCCGATCGGTTATGGATAAACCTCGGCTGGAAGCTGTCGTCGATCCCCCGCCACGGTACCCAGCCGAGGAGGGCCATGAGTTGACAGCCGTTACAGACACCGAGACTGAATGTATCTTCCCTGCCGTAAAATTTCTGGAACTCTTCGTAGATATCCCTGTTAAAGCGTATGACTGCTGACCAGCCTTTCGCCGAGTCCATGACGTCGGCATAACTGAAACCGCCGACGAAAGCGACGCCCCTGAAATCATCGAGTCTGACCGCCTTCCTGAGGAAATCGGTCATCGTAACATCCCACACCTCGAAGCCGGCCATGAAGAAGGCCGAGGTCATCTCCCTGTCGCCGTTGCTCCCCTCTTCGCGGATAATCGCCACCTTAGGCTTATCAGTCCTCTTCATTGCTCCCTGCGAAGTCGCTTCAGGCACGAAAGAGAGAGCGAAAGGAGGGCACTTCCTGTCGAAATGATTATTTCGTTCTTCTTCAACGAAATCAGGGTTTCTCTGGAATCTATCGAGGCGGTAACTCGTCTCTTCCCAGATTCCTCTGAGAATCCTCATATCTTCGCTCATTATGGTCCGGTTGTTCACCTTAATCCGGATTTCCTTGTCCGTGATTGTTTCGCCGATAACCTGGAAAGGTATTCCTCTCTCCTCGAGGAGTTTCGTTACCGTCGATTCATGTTCGGACGAGTATTCGAGCACCACTCCGAGTTCCTCTGAAAAGAGTGTCGACAGGACATCCGTCCTCGACGGGAGATTCACGCTGATGCCGCAGTTCCCTGCAAAGGCCATTTCGAGCAGGGTTGTGATGAGGCCCCCGTCGCTTCTGTCATGGCCTGCTAAGATCAAGTCTTCAGAAATAAGCTCCTGTATCGCGCTGAAACTCTTCTTCAATAGTCCGGGATCATCGACATCAGGAGATTCATCTCCGACCTGGCCGTAGCAGTGCGCTAGGGCAGAGCCACCCAGGCGGTTCTTCCCGTTCCCGAAGTCGATGAAGAGGAGCTTGCTCCTTCCCGGCCGCTTCACATCGGGCGTTATGATTTTCGTAATGTCAGGACAAGTCGCGTAGGCTGAAATCACGAGGGTGCCCGGCGACTTGACGGTCTCTATCCTCCCGGCCGAATCTGTAACCCTTGCCGCCATCGAAAGACTATCCTTGCCGCCGTCGATTGCAATGCCTAATTCGACCATGATATCGCGCATCGCCACAGCGGCATCGTAAAGGTCTGCTCCCTCGCCCGGAAGTTTCGACGCCCACATCCAGTTCCCCGAGCATTTAATGTCCTCAACCGTATGTATCCTTGCCCAGACGATGTTCGTCATCGCCTCGCCGACGCTCATCCGAGCCATTGCGGCAGGGCTTATCAGTCCTTTTATCGGCTGCTCCCCTATCGAAAGAACAGCACCGGTCAGGCCGAAGTGGCTCTGGGCTACGGCCGCGACGTTCGATACCGTGAGATGAAGAGGGCCGCTGCACTGCTGCCGGGCTATGAGGCCGGTAACGCTCCTGTCGACCTTGTTCACGAGGAAATTCTTCGAACCGACGGAGACGAGCCGGAGGACCCGGCCGAGGGCTTCCCTCACCGAGAGTTCCTCAGGGAGTTCCAGGGGTCTGAGTTCCCGCTTTACCCTTTCGAATGAGAAGGTCTTCCTCGGCATGTCCCCGAGGATTTTGTCGAGAGGGAGATTAACGGGAGTGGTGCCGTCCGAATCGTCATGAAGGACAATAGAGCCGTCACCGGTAATCTCGCCGATGAACGCGCAGGGCACCTTCTCCCTCTCGCAAAGATCGAGAAACTCCTCCGCCCTGTCAGGATTTATGAGAAGGGCGTTCTGTTCCTGATATTCCGCGCCCCATATCTCGAGGACAGAAAGCGTGTTGTCCCCGAGTTGTATCTTTCGCACTTCTATCCTCGCCCCCGCCGGATAGATGATCTCCTTGACGACGTTGCAGTTTCCGCCTGCGCCCTGATCGTGGATACTGATTATCGGGTTTCCTTCTCCCATCTCGACGCATGCCCTGATGACGCGGTTCATCTTCTGTTCCATCTCGGCATCGCCGCGCTGCACCGCGTTGAAATCGAGTTCGGCGATGTTCTGTCCCTGTATCATACTCGACGCAGCGCCGCCCCCCATCCCGATGC
>DASPUT010000004.1 GCA_035622735.1 Thermodesulfovibrionales bacterium
CGCCTCCGGCATGTATCATGATGGAACGCCCCTTGAGATCATCCACCTTCAGCCGAGGAGCAAGCACAGGAAGGGTCGCCTTTCCGTCAGCCGCGACGTACAGAGCCGGGAGATCACCGAGATGACCGTTGCCGTAAGGCCCCTCGTGCTTGCCCGTTGCCGCAGGGTCATAATGCCCGCCCGCCGCGAGCGCCGGAACCGCCTTGCCATCTTTCATGGCATGGGCGCAGTCGGGTTTCTCATGTATATGAAATCCGTGCAGTCCGGGTGACAGGTCGCTCAACTGGGGCGTCAACAGAAGTCCGTACTTACCGTCTGATGCCGTAATCGTGCCGATCTCCTTTCCGACTCCCGCTTCGTTGACCAACTGTACCTTGATGATCACATCCTCGGCAAAGGCAACCCCCGCGAAAACCAAACTGATTATCATGACGAGCATAACTTTCCCCATTGGCTTCTCCTCCTCTTCAATGATTGGTAACTCAAGCACAGTATAACCGAGGCATCCATAGCTTGCAACTGTGCCCGACCTTCGCTGACCGTCTCCCCATTCTACTCTCCGAGATAAGCCCTCTTGACCTGCTCATTCCTGAGGAGTTCCTCGCCTGTGCCGTGGGCTGCTATCCTGCCGTTTTCGAGCACATAGCCCCTCTGAGAGAGATTGAGTGCCGCATGAGCGTTCTGCTCAACGAGAAGGATCGTGACCCCCTCGTTGTTGATCTCCCTGATAATCTTGAATATCCTGCTCGATATTATCGGTGCGAGCCCGAGGGAGGGTTCATCGAGTAAGAGCATCTTCGGTCTTGACATGAGGGCCCTTCCGATGGCAAGCATCTGCTGCTCACCGCCGCTCAGCGTGCCGCCAAGCTGGTGCTCTCTTTCCCCGAGCACGGGAAAAAGTTCGAAGACCTTTCCTAACCGCCTTTCTTGCTCTCCCCTGTCCGATGATCCCCTGCCGGTAGCCGCATATGCCCCCATCTCGAGGTTCTCCCTGACGGTTAGCCGGGGGAATATCCTCCTGCCTTCAGGAACCTGACTGATTCCCATCCTCACGATTTCATGGGGCGAGAGGGCATTTATCACCCTCTGTTCAAAATAGATATTCCCGACCCTCGGTCTGAGTACACCGGAGATGCTCATGAGCGTCGTCGACTTCCCGGCACCGTTATTCCCTATCAGGCAGACGACTTCCCCCTCCTTGACCACAAGGTCGACGCCCCGAAGGGCCTCTGCATTACCGTAGAAGGTGTGAAGATTTTCGAGTCTCAACATCATCAGCCCTTTTTCCCGAGATACGCCTCGATGACCATCGGGTCGTTCCTGATCGCCTCGGGAGAGCCCTCCGCAATCTTTACGCCGTGGTCGAGGACGACTACCGTTTCGGAAACTCCCATCACTACTTTCATATCATGCTCGATGAGGGCGATCGTCTTGCCGAGTTTCTGAAGCCTCCTGATGATCTCCATAATCTCCGCCGTTTCCTGAGCGTTCATCCCGGCAGTAGGTTCATCGAGGAGGATGAGGGCGGGTTCCGACGCAAGGGCCCTTGCTATCTCAAGTCTTCTCTGGTCTCCGTAGGGGAGATTGAAGGAGGGCAGAGCCGCAAGATCGCAGAGGCCGACAAGATCGAGATATTCCCTGGCCTTCTCTCTGGCGGCCTCTTCTTCTCCGCGGAAACCTCTTCCCCTGACAACGGCGCCGATGAACCCGGTCTTTATCTTCCCGTGCTGCGACACGAGCACATTATCGAGGACCGACATCTCCCGGAACAACCTGATATTCTGAAATGTGCGCGCTATGCCCAGTGAGGCGATACGGTATGACGGCAAACCCATGATATCGGCATGGAAGAATTGGACCATCCCTCTGGTCGGTTTTGTAAGTCCCGTGAGACAGTTGAAGAGCGTTGTCTTTCCGGCACCGTTCGGTCCGATGATGCTCATAATTGAGCCTTCACGTATTCTGAGGCTCACGTCTTCGATCGCCCTGACTCCGCCAAAATGCTTTGTCAGACCGCGCACTTCTAAAAGGTACATACGTCATCCTTCGGAGATCCTCCCTGCGGGTTCTCCCCTCCCATTCCGCCAAGAAGACCCTGAGGCCTGAAGATCATCATGATGATCAATCCGATACTGAGGGCGAGCATCCGAAAGGACTGAACCTCCCTCAGGACTTCAGGGAGCATGATGAGGAGAAGGGCACCGACGACAACCCCGGGCAGGCTGCCGAGGCCGCCCAGTATCACCATACAGAGAACGAGAACCGACTCCATAAACGTAAAGCTCTCCGGAGAAACAAACTGCATCTTTGCCGCAAAGAGTCCGCCTGCGAGTCCGGCCCACAATGACCCGAAGGAAAGGGCGTAAAGCTTGTACCGTGTTGTAGGTATCCCCATGGCAGATGCACAGACCTCATCCTCTCTTATGGCTACCCAGGCCCTGCCGATCTTCGAGGAACGAACGCGCTTCACCACGGTGTAAGTCAGGATAGCCGACAGGAGGGTGAGGTAGTAATATCCGCTCATCCCCGCCAAGGAGAAACCGAGGATCTGGGGAGGAGCGATACCTGATATGCCATTCGGGCCGTTCGTCACGGAATCCCAGTTGTTCAACACGAGACGGACTATCTCACCGAACCCTAAGGTAACGATCGCGAGGTAATCCCCCCTGAGTCGCAGAGCCGGCACCGAGAGGACGAACCCCGAGAGGGCGGTTACCCCGATACAGACCGGCATCGACTGCCAGAAACCGAACCCCATCTTCAGATTGAGAAGCGCATAGGTGTAAGCCCCGAGCGCATAGAAGGCGACATACCCGAGATTGAGAAGGCCGGCGAAACCGACTACAACGTTGAGTCCGAGTGCGAGTATCACATAGATGCCGGTGAGGATCGATATGTCGAGGAGATAATTCTTCGCAAATAACGGTATCACGAACAGACCGGCGATAGTGAGGTAACGGAGGAGAGGGAATGTCGAAGGTAATAGTTTCTTCCGCCCTATCCGCGCCCTGAGGGACCCCGTCTTTTTCCATGACAAGCCCAGGAAAGCCACGAGAGATCCGAACGAAAAAAACGCCACGGAAAGGACTGAGAAGAGGATGACGGACGCCTTGAGTCCCTTGAAGGGAAGGAAAAGGATCGCAAACCAGAGCGCAACGAGAAGCCTGGATCTATGGGGTAATGTGAGAAATTCGAAGTTAAGGAATTCCCCCTTCATGAATCTCTTTCCTGCGGTCTTCAATCTCCCTACACCTTTTCCTCAGCAGATTTTCCGAGTATCCCGGAAGGCCTAATGAGCAGCACGACGATGAGAACGATAAAGGCATACGCATCTTTATATTCATTCGAAATGTAGCTCCCCCCCATGCTCTCGACAAAGCCGAGGAATATCCCTCCGAACATCGCTCCGGGAATACTGCCGATCCCGCCGAGCACCGCAGCGGTAAATGCCTTGATGCCGGCGACGTAGCCAATCGAGTAATTCACGAGACCATAATACAGGGCTATCATGATCCCGGCGATAGCCGCAAGACCGGATCCGATGACAAAGGTCATCGAAATCACGGAGTCCACGTCAATGCCCAGGAGAGACGCCATGAGCTTATCCTGCGCCACAGCGCGCATCGCCTTTCCCATTCTTGTCCTCTTGATGAAGAGATGGAGAGAAATCATGAGGAGGAACGAAACAACGATGATAACGGTCTGAAGATACGTTAACCGCGCATTGAAGATGCTAAAACCGGCGGCCCCGAAGAGATGGGGGAAGACCTTGTCCGTCGCACCCTGCGTCAGCATGACATAATTCTGAAGGAAGAGAGACATCCCGATGGCACTGATAAGCGGGCTCAGCCTCGGCGCATTCCTCAAGGGCCGGTAAGCAATCTTTTCCATGGTAAAACCGTAGGCAGAGCAGAAGATAACGGCCAGGGCGAAGGTGAGCAGCAGTGCTAAGGGGAGACTGAAGGAGGTGAGGCCGATGGCGGTGAAGAACCCGAAAAAGATAATCCCGAGATATGCGCCGAGCATATAGATTTCGCCGTGGGCGAAATTGATGAGCTCGAGAATCCCGTAGACCATAGTGTAGCCCAGGGCGATAAGGGCATACACTCCCCCCAGGGTGAGACCATTTAGGATCTGCTGGAAAAGCATGGATCTGCCAAGGCCGGGTCAGAAAATCGGAGGGCGAAAAATCTCATGGTAATCAGTCCGGCTCATATGGTCTTCTATTTCCACGACGGGACAAGAGGTAATGCGGCATGGGTCAATCAATTATCGCCCGGGCCTCCAGTATTCGACGAACTTTCCCCCTTCTGTGACCCAAACGATGTAAGGAGAAATCGTGACGTCACCTTTCTCATCAAACTTTATCTTCCCGAGAGCACCGGAAAATTCCATGGAGTGGATCCTGTCCATGACCTTTTTCCCGTCCGTGGTGCCGGCCTCCCTGACCGCCGCAAGAAGGATATTTGCAGCATCATAGGCGTACACGGAATAGGGGCCGATCTCGCCGAATCTCTTCTCATACGTTTCATTAAACGTCCTCGCCGTAGGAATCTTCTTCGCATCCGGACTGAACGTCAGGTAGGTGCCTTCAGCTGCACCGGCACCCGCTATCTCGATAAATTTGGGATCTATGGAGCCGTCGCCGCTCAGAAAGGGTACCGTGAGACCTAGTTCCCGTGCCTGTTTCACGAGGAGACCCGTTTCTGGATAAATCCCGCCAAAGAAGATAATCTCGGGTCGCTTCTCTTTTACTGAGGTCAGCACGGTCTTATAATCCTTGTCGCCCTTTGTTATTCCGCTGTAGTACACCACCTCGATGTTACCGCCGAGATATTTCCTGAAGAGGTCGGCAAAACCCTGGCCGTAGGTCGTCTTGTCATGGAGAATCGCGACGCGTTTCATCTTGAGGTTGTCTCTTACGAATTCCGCAGCAACCCTTCCCTGCTGTTGGTCGGTGCCGCAGACCCTGAAGACCCCCCTGTATCCCCGCTCCGTAAGGAGAGGGTTCGTCGAAGCCGGCGTTATCATCGGAACGCCGGCGCGGTTATACACGTCAGATGCGGGGATCGAACAACTGGAATTAAAGTGCCCGATAACCCCAACAACCCCCTCATTCGCCATTTTATTTGCAACAGCGACCGCCTGCTTGGGGTCGGCCTGGTCGTCACCTGTCACTATCTCTACAGTCTTCCCCAAGATACCGCCTCTGCTATTCCATTCCTCGACCGCGATCGTCACACCCTTCTTGAAGTCGTTTCCCATCTTCGCTTCTGAGCCGGTCATCTGCGCGGCAACCCCGATCTTGATGGTATCCTCTCTTTTCTGGCATGCGGCGCAGATCATCAAAGGGAGTATGAGAAAAAGCCCCGTCAATCTTCCCTTCATGCTATTCTCCTGGCAGCTCCTCCGGACTTCGCCCCCGTTTCGCGTCTTCTCCGAGGACCCTGAGAAAGGCAGCGACGTTGACGGCGATATCGCCGATGAGAATCGCCGAAGCGACGGCAACGGCATCGGCTCCGGCATCGAGTACCGAGCGGAGGTTCTCCGTTGCTATGCCTCCTATCGCGACCACCGGGAGAGAGACTTCTCCCCTCACCTGCATCAGCTTCTCTATACCCCTCGGTGTACCCGCATCTTTTGTCTTTGTCGGAAAGAGGGGACCGAAGCCTATATAGTCCGCCCCGCCGGCAGCAGCCGCCTGCGCTTCCTTCAGAGAATGGGTTGATATGCCGATTATCCTCTCTCCCATCACCTTCCGTGCCTCTTTGAGGGGGAGGTCGTCCTGACCAAGGTGCACGCCGTCGGCATCAACAGCGAGCGCGATGTCTGCATGATCATTCACAATGAAGGTGGCGCGGTAATCCGCTGTTATCCGCCGTAACTTCGCGGCATCCTGATAGATGTCTCTCCTCGATTTCTCCTTTTCCCTGTACTGCACCCACCGAACCCCAGCCTTCACTGCGGCAAGGGTCATATCCTCAGGCGTTCTGCCACTCACCCTTCTATCGGTGATGAAGTAAAGTCCCGTAGAATAGGGGAGGCTCGAACTCATGCCGTTGATCCCCCCCGCTCCCGGTCTTCCGGTTTGCGATTGTTCATCCTCTCGACAAACCCAGTAGTAAACTCGCCATTGATGAAATCTTGATGGTTGAAGACCTTCCTGTGGAAGGGTATGGTCGTCTTTATCCCCTCTATCACGAACTCATCAAGGGCCCTCCGCATCGTCCTGATAGCATCCGCCCTCGTTTTCCCCTGTACCACCAG
>DASPUT010000005.1 GCA_035622735.1 Thermodesulfovibrionales bacterium
GCGCCTGAGAACAAAATTGAAATCGGGCAGGAGACCCATAAAGCCGACCGGTCTTCCATCGTCTTCAGCTATCAGGGTCAATTCAGGCACTGCGATCTGTTTCAGTTTCTCACCGAGATGATACAATTCTTCATCGGTGAGCGGGATGAAACCCCAATTCTTCTCCCAGGCTGAGTTATAGACCTCTTTGAATACCAGCATCTCTTCACGAAATCGTCTCTTGTCGATGGGCCTTACTCTCACACCCCGTTTTTCGGCTATCGCAGCCACCCTCAACACTTTTTCCGGAAGAGATTCCCGGACGTCATGGATGTACGCATAAAGGTCCTTTGCCTTTCTCATTCCGCACATTTCCACGAGATCGTTGTAATATGACGGATTATATGGCGTCATGAGCATGGGAGGCTCATCGAATCCTTCTATGAGAAACCCGCATTCTTCATTCGTAGAGAAGTTCATCGGGCCCCTCATGAGTGTCATTCCCCTCTCCTTCAGTTCCCTGCCGGCAGCCAGGAGGAGACCCTGAGCGATGTCGGGGTCATTGAGAGATTCAAAGAAACCAAAGAAACCGGCTGATTCGCCGTGAAACGCGATGTGCCTCTGATTGAGAATAGCGGCTACCCTCCCCACCGTTTTCCGCTCTTTCCGCGCAATAAAATACTTCACCTCTGCATGCCTGAAGAAAGGGTTTTTCATCGAAAACTGCTCCTTCATGTCCCCTCTGAGAGGAGGAGCATACCGGGAATCCCGGGAGTAAAGAGAATAGGGAAAATCTATAAAGCGGAGGAGATCTTCTTCTTTCTTGACCTCAACGATTTCCAAAGGTTCAAGGTATCAGCCCGAGCGCCTGGCCGACTTTCTTAAAGGCACTGAGCACCTTATCGAGATGCGCATCCGTATGGGTAGCCATATAACTTGTCCTTATGAGTGCCCTTCCGTCAGGGACGGCGGGGCTGACCGCAACATTTGCGAATACCCCCTCTTCCTGGAGCATCATCGCCATCTTAAAAGCGGTCTCATTATCACCAACAATTACAGGGATGATGGGTGTTGCGCTCGGTCCAACCTCAAACCCGAGGCTTTTGAACCCCTTCAGCATCTTTCTCGTGTTCTTCCAGAGCTGTTCAATTCTTTCGGGCTCGCTCTCGATAATATCAACAGCGGCACTCACAGCAGCTACCGATGCGGGCGGAGGGCTTGCGCTGAAAATCAAGGGGCGTGCAATATGTTTTATGTAATGGATGACGTCTTCGGTTCCCGCTATAAACCCCCCGATAGATGCGAGGGATTTGCTGTAGGTCCCCATGATCAAATCCACCTCATCCTCAAGGCCGAAATGCTCGGAAGTTCCCCTCCCCATGCTCCCCAGGACACCGATGCCGTGAGCATCATCAACCATGACCCGCGCGCCGTAAGTCTTTGCCAGCTCCACGACCTTCGGAAGGTTAACGATATCACCCTCCATACTGAAAACTCCGTCAACAACGATAAGTTTTCCCCTACCATTATAGTGATCGAGAAGCCTTTCGAGGTCAGCCATATCATTATGCCTGAACTTTTTAACCTCGCCGTAGGAGAGCCTGCACCCATCGATGATACTGGCGTGGTCCATCTTGTCTATGATGACAATATCGTCCTTCCCGGCGATGGCCGAGATCACCCCGAGATTCACCTGAAACCCCGTAGAAAAAACGAGCGCGGCCTCCTTCCTGATAAACCGAGCGAGTTTCTCCTCCAGCTCCACGTGAATGGTTAAGGTGCCGTTCAGGAATCTCGACCCGGCACATCCGGAGCCATATTTCTTAACGGCTTGTATGGCAGCTTCTTTCACCTTCGGATGGTTCGTAAGGCCGAGATAATTGTTGGAGCCGACCATGATCATTCGCCTGCCGTTAATGGTCACTTCGGGGTCCTGAGCGCTCTCGACGACCCTGAAGTAGGGATAAAGACCGACTGAAATCAATTCCTTCGCCCTCGTGAATTTAGAGCACTTCTCAAAAATGTCAGTCGTCTTTCTTACAGCCATTGATGAATCCTGTACCAATCTGCTGTCCATTTTATTCCTTCCTTTACCATAACTTTCGGTATGAAGCCAAACTCCCTTTCTGCTCTCTCATTATGACACACCCATTGAGATTGGTTAAGTTCCTTCACTTTGTCCCTGTTTATAATGGAAGCCCCATTGGTGAGTTTAGCACTAATCGCTGCGAAAAGTGTCATGAGGCCTTTCGGTATCATCAATTTCGTCGCCTTCGTCTGCAGGACCTCCGCTATCTCGGTCACGATTTCTTCATTCGAATAAACCTTGCTGTCCGATAGGAAATATACCCTCCCCCTCGTCTTTTCGGCCTCCGCCGCCAAGACCATCCCCTTGACGAGGTCTTCGACATAAAGGAATGAATAATAACACTTTCCCCAGTAAGGATAAAAGCCTTTCCCGATCATTTTGAAAAAAAGAAACAAATCCCTGTCTCTCGGACCGTATACGGCAGGCGGTCTCAGAATTGTCACCGGAATCTCTTTTTCGTATCTCAGGGTCACTCTTTCAGCCTCCAGTTTCGACTTTCCGTAACTCGAAACGGGGTTCGCCTTCGTAACCTCGCCTGACGCGTCGTTGTGATTTCCCGGTCCCACCGCAGCAAGGCTGCTCAAGTAGAGAAATCGTTTCAGTTTCGTGCCCCCCGCCGCAATAATCCTGAGGAGATTTTCTGTGCCCTTCACATTCGCTGAGAAAAAGTCCTCGTCTTTCTTCGCTTTCGTAAGACCGGCAAGGTGGAATACATAATCGTAGTCGACCGCCAGATCCCGGAGGGAGTCCGGACTCTCGCAGTCGCCGTATACGATTGCAGCACCAAGTCCATCAAGCCATCTCAGGTCAGAGGTCCTTCTGACAAGACAGGCAACCTCGTACCCCCTTTTGAGCAGTTCATCCACGAGATGACTTCCGATAAAGCCTGTTGCACCCGTAACAAGGGCTTTCATAAAGCGCCCATATTTTGAACAATCATGGCAGGAAGAGTCAAGGCTAAAGACTCATCGCCTCTAGCCGGGCTATTCTCTCCTGAATCGGGGGATGGGTACTGAAAAGTTTCAGAAGCCCTCCTCCTGAAAGGGGATTAACGATAAACATGTGTGAAGTGGCGGGATTTGCATCCATCGGTATCCTTTGGGATGCATAATCCAACTTGCGGAGGGCGTTTGCGAGATAACGAGGATTTCCTGCCAGTCTTGCACCCCCTTCATCGGCAAGATACTCCCGAGACCGGGAAATGGCCATCTGAATGATAAGTGCGGCTATGGGTCCTACAATCATCATGACGAGGGTTGCTATCGGGCTGCCGCCTTCATCATCCTCACCGCGATGGCCGAAGATAGCCGCCCACTGTGCCATCTGCGCAACATAGCTTATCGCTCCCGCGATTGTGGCTGCAACAGTACTGATGAGAATGTCCCTGTGTCTGACATGGGAAAGTTCGTGGCCAATAACACCGCTAAGTTCATCGGGGCTCAGTATGCGGAGGATGCCGGTTGTCACCGCAACAGCAGCATGGTCAGGGTTCCTCCCCGTGGCAAAGGCGTTTGGCTGATCACCGTCAATGATATAGACCCTCGGCATAGGCATCTGTGCCTTCTGGCTGAGTCTCCTCACAATACCATATAATTCGGGTGCTTCGGACTCCGTCACCTCCCGGGCCCCATACATCCTGAGGACAATCTTATCGCTGAACCAGTAAGCGAATATGTTCATCCCGAAGGCGAGAAAGAGGGCTATTGTCATTCCCTGTTTCCCGCCGAAGGCTGCCCCGGCCCAGATAAAGAGAAGGGTCAGGAAAACGAGTAGAACAAACGTTTTTATCGAATTCATGTATTTACCTCCTCACATCACCTCTTCGTTCAAACTCGCTGAAAAGGCTCCGATTCAAATCCCGCTTCACGGCGTTATTCACTCCATGGAGCCGTAACTGTGGAGACCCGAAAGAAGAAGGTTCACCCCCAGATAGGTGAAAACTACCGCCACAAAGCCGATAACGGCAACAACAGCACTCTTTTTGCCTCGCCATCCCCTGAGCAGCCTTGCATGGAGATAGAAGGCATAAACAAACCAGCTTATCAATGACCATGTTTCTTTAGGGTCCCAGCTCCAATAAACTCCCCATGCCTGATCTGCCCATATCGCCCCGAATATGAGACCTCCGAGGGTAAATATGGGAAATCCGATGGCTATACTTTTATAGGTAATATCATCGAGGGTCTCGGCCGAAAGAGAGAATGCCGAGATAACTCTCTTAAAGAGATAGCCGTATCTCCAGACGATAAAGACGAAGACGATTGAGGCAACCCAGCTCAGGAGAGAAATCCCGGCCGAACTATTAAGGAATGAGGCCCTGAACAAATAACTCTTGATGAGACCCTCTGGGTTCTTTATCGCTACCCTGAAAGTGAGATAATCTAACCCCATAGCCGCAAGCAGTAGGATGAGTATCGCGAGCGCTACGGTCCAGAAAATATAGGAAGTATCGCTTTTCTTCTCCGAAGTCAGGATGAGATACATGAGGCCAGTGCTGAAGGCAAGGGCAAAGGTTGAATACGCGATGAAGCTCATCATCACATGCGCAAGGAGCCAGTTGCTCTGGAGAGCGGGAACGAGGGGTTGAATCTCCTTTGACATGCCCGTGAGGTCTATGAAGGCAAGCGCGAGACCGGCTATCGGAGTGACAAAGGCCCCGAAAGACCGGTTCTTGTACTTGAATTCGATGAACAGGTAGCCGAGGATAAGGCACCATACAAAGAATATCAACGACTCATAGAGGTTCGTAAACGGTGCAGCCCGCAGCCATCCCATCTGCCCGACATGCTTGAATTCAATCCATCTTGCAGCGATTGCGAGTGTCTGGGCCACAAATCCGATAATCGTTACTGTCGTAGCTGCCAAGCCGATTTCGGTCTTCTTGAACGCAAGATACGTTATATAAATGATCATGGCAAGGATATACGCTATCGTCGTGATCCCGAATAAGGTGGAGCTATCCATGGGCTATTTCCCTCCTTCCTGTGCGTTACGTAAAAGGCTTACCATCCTGTCGATCCTTCGCTCAAATGCCTGTTTATTCTTGTTTGCACTCGCCCCGACAATAACACGGGTGTTGTTCTTCTCATCTACGAGTCTCAGCCATAACCTCCGGTGACTCATGAAAAAGGCTATGAAAAGGCCGACGGCCATGGCGATACAGCCGAGGTAAACGATCCAGACTCCAGGGTCTTTCCTCACCTGAAGACCCGTATACTGCATACCCCAGAGCCCGAGAAAATCGATAACATTACCATCGGGCAATCTCCCGGTGTCAGGATATCTCTTGAAAATCCATCCGCCGAACTTCCTGACGCCGTTCTCGTAGAAGCTGACTAAGACCGCAGGATTGTTCATCTGCTGGGCATAGGTGAAAGGTCTGCCGGTCTTTTCATCGAAACCGAGAGCAGGAGAAAAATCCTCTATCCCGCCCGTAATGTTTGTACCCGGAATGGTGAATGATCCTCCGAACCTCGCTTCAACAGGCTCTGTTTTACCATCCCTGGATTTAACCGTGAATCGAAAAATGCCGTTTTCTCCTCCGCCCGGTACCATTCCGTAAGTCGATTGATAGAAGGTAAATCCTTCATATTTCAAGGGATCGTTCACCGTGATGACCTTCTTCATGACCTCTTTCCCATCCTTGATGATCGTGAGCCAGCTCTTGTATGCCTTCGGCATATCGCTGTTGCCGTAGAAATCCACTGCAAACTCATCACACCGTATGCCGAACCCGAGGGCTTTCTCCTGGCCTCCCCGCGTGTATGCTACCGTTGATATCATGCCTTCCGGCAGATTGAGAACACCTTTAAACCCCCAGAAGACGCCGCTCAGGGCTCCGATGAGAATCACGAGGATGCTGAAATGGGTTATATAGACACCGAGGCGCGTATAATTCCCTTTTTGTGAAAATAACTGGTAACCCTGCTCCTCTTTGACTTCCTCGAGACGAAAGCCGACCGCTCTCTTCACCGTATCAAGGACCAGCTCCCTTGTCTTTTCCGGCTTCCCCTTCAGAACAACCTCCTTCTTAATTCCGAATCCCTTGAAGCGGTCCTCCGGCAAAGGTTTTACCGGTTCCTTGACGAGTTTCATGATTCTCGGCAACCTGTCAATGGAACAGATTATCAGATTAGCCGCAAAGGCAAGGAGGATGGCGACGAACCACCAGGAGTGATACATGTCCATAAATCCGAGGCTGTCAAAGACCTTGAAGAGAGTCGGGGCAGCAGACTGCCCGAATAGCTTGGAGAGCAACTTAATGTTTTTTTCCGGTTGGGCGTTCTGTTCGATGACAGTCCCCACAATGGATGTGAGGGACAATACCGCAAAGATGACCACGGCGAGCTTTACTGAGGAGAACGTGTCCCATACTCTATCGACAAGTGTCTTATCTTTACCTTTTTCCACCAGGGTCTCCTTAATTTTAGTCCTTATTTTAATACTTTTTCACAAAAAAATATACGGAACGGCAGGATTCATCCTCTATATGGTACTCTGCCATGCTCGTACGATTCTCGCCGGCAGCAGCTTCTCTTCCGGGCGTGACTACTCATTTGAAGGAGAAATCGATCCTGCTCCCGAGGACCTGGCCGATGACAGCGGCAAGAATAAAGAGGGGGATATACCTGAAATCGAGATGCGATAGCACCCGCATGAGAAAAATAAACGGTATGGGGACATGTATATAGAGAAACCACTTAAATGAAAATTTCCTCTCGCGCCTCCGGAAATACCCGAAGGGAAGATTGATAAGGATCGTCAGCGAAAAAAGTAGTGCCGCAAGAAGAAATTTTGACTTGAAATCCACAGTAAAAATTACCTCATGGAGAGGGGATAAGTCAAACCTTCATAGAGAACAGAACCATGCGATGGTGTATAATACAGACCTGAAACGGGGCACCCTAAGCTGACAGACTACCTGGAGGAGGCGACAAGAGCATGGAAATGAGACTGACGTCAGGGAAGACTCTATCCATCGAAGACGGAGAAAGCCTCTACCATGCCCTGAAACGCCAGGGAGTATACCTTGTTGCTTCTTGCGGGGGGAAAGGCACATGCGGTAAGTGCAGGGTGAGAGTCGTTGAAGGCGGGAGTGAAGTAGTCGCCTACGGCAAGATCGCTCCAACCGACAGGGAGGCCGGCTACGTGCTCGCTTGCCAGACGTTTCCCCGTCAGGATGTCCTCATCGACATTCCCGAAGAATCACGGCTCGTTGTCGGCGACAAGATAGCGGTTTCAAAATCCCGCGACCTCTTTGAACTCCTCGAGTCATTCACTGTGGAGATATCCCCGATCGTAAAGAGACTAAACCTCGACATTCCTCTCCCCACGATCCACGACAACATAAGCGATCTCGAACGGCTCAGGAGGTCACTTGAGGAAAAAGGCCTGAGCGGGATGCGATTCTCCCATGGATTTGTGAGCTCCATGGAAAGGTCACTGAGATCCGCGGGATGGAAGATAGCCCTTGGATATACGGAGGGTCCTGAAGCAATCTTTATTTCCTCCGCCGAAGGCAAGGAAAAGTACGGGCTCGCCGTGGACATCGGTACAACGACCGTGGTCGTTTATCTCGTCGACCTTGTTGACGGGCGGCTCATCGATGTGGGGCTGACGTATAACTCACAGATGAGATATGGGGACGATGTCATTACCAGGATAGTTCATGCGACGGAGGGAGGTGGCCTTGCTGAATTACGGGACTCCGTGGTGTCTGATATCAATGATCTCCTTTCCCCCCTGGTCGAAAGACATGCCCTTGAGAGAGAGGATATTGAATCCGTAGTGATTGCAGGTAACACAACCATGTCTCAGCTCTTCTGGGGACTTGACCCTTCCTCTATCAGGGAAGAACCCTACATCCCGACGGTGAACTCGTTCCCGAAGTGGAAGGCGGGGACAGCCAGAATCGCCGTCAATTCTCAGGCTCCGGTCTATACGCTTCCCTGCGTCGCAAGCTATGTGGGTGGTGACATCGTTGCCGGCGTGCTCGCATCAAAGCTGCACCGGAAGCAGGAGATCGCCCTTTTTATGGATATCGGGACAAACGGCGAGATAGCTCTCGGGAACAATGAGTGGCTCATGACTGCGGCATGCTCTGCAGGGCCGTGCTTTGAAGGAAGTGGAATAAAGCATGGCATGCGGGCGACGGAAGGCGCCATCGAATCGGTGAAAATTGACGCCGGCACCCATGAACCGCGTATAGGCGTCGTCGGAGGCACGAAGCCGCTCGGCGTATGTGGCTCCGGTATGATAGATGCCGTATCCGAGATGTTCCTTACTGGCGTCATAGACCAAAAAGGGAAGATCGTGCAGGACCTGAAGAGCGGAAGGATTCGGAGAGGAGAAGACGGCATTGAGTTCGCACTCTTTCAGGGTCCTGATAGAGACGTTGTCCTTACCGAGGCGGACATAGAGAATATCCTGAGGGCAAAGGCGGCTATTTATGCAGGGGTCACACTCCTTCTTAAGGAAGTCGGCTTCACCCTCGATGCTATCGAGAGGATTTATATAGCCGGTGGTTTCGGCAACTATCTGAATATAGACCGGGCCATTATACTCGGCATGCTGCCGGACATCCCGAAAGACAAATTTTCCTTTCTCGGAAATGCCTCTATCACAGGCGCATATCTCTGCCTTCTATCCGATGACTTGAGGAAAGAGGCGGAGGAGATCGCATCGAAAATGACGTATATGGAACTCTCCGTGTCGCGGGGTTTCATGGACGAGTATATGTCGGCGCTCTTCTTGCCCCATACGGATTTGGGGCAGTTCCCTACCGTGGAGAAACTCATGGGGAACCCACGGTGACCACAGCAGAAAACAGGAAGGGATCTTCCCGGAACTCGAAGAAAGAACTTCTCAGATTTCCTCTGAAATCGCCCGTTTCTTATGAGAAATTCTTCAGGACGTCTTCGCTCAGTGGAGTGGGCCTGCGGAAAGAATTTTTTCGACCTCCTCCTTTATGATCGTCCTCGGTATACCCCCGTGGATTTTGGGAATGCCGTTTATGAGAATGACCGGGGTATTTATCGCGCCGTGGCTGAGCAATTCCCTGATCTCGGGGAAATAGAGATCGTCATGCAGGAAGATATCGACGTATTCCACCGACACGACATTCGGATAGCTGTAACTCATCTCTTTGCGTAATTCATCAGCGAGAATTCTGTTTTTTATCGGTTGCTCAAATTCCTCAGCATCGAGAATAACTTCCTGCAAGGGATTATCAAGAATCTGGATGTGGACTCTCTGCAACATCTATCATCCTCCTCACAAAAAAGGAAATTCCACAATCACCGCAAGAAACTCTCAGGGGATCAGAGGGTTGGCCGGAGATGCCGAACCCGTCCCAGAGCTCACAAGCATGTTGTCTATAAGCCGAATATTTCCAATCTTAACGGCAAGCGCGAGCAACACCTCTCCGTTTATCCGTTCAACCTCATTAAGCGTCCGGGGGTCATATACCGAACAATATTGTACCTCCGAAACCAAAGGTTCCGCGCCGAGTACATCCATCATGAGCTTCTTTACGCTTGACCCTTGTATTATACCAGACTTAACCGCAGCAGACGCTTCCAGGAGAGACCTATGAATTGCGCTCGCCGCTTTTCGTTCTTCCTGCGTAAGATAGGCGTTTCGCGAGCTCATCGCGAGACCATCGACTTCCCGAATAACCGGACAAACAACAACATCTAGTCCCATATCCAGGTCTCGGACCATTCTCTTTATCACCAGAGTCTGCTGAAAATCCTTCTGCCCGAAATAAGCCCTCGTGGGACGGACGATATGAAACAACTTGGCCACTATCGTGGCTACCCCCGTGAAGTGATCAGGCCTCATCATCCCGCAGAGTCCCTCTGACAAGCCCCTCACATCGACCTGCGTCGAAAATCCTGCCGGATACATCAAGGATGCGTCCGGTGAAAACAGGATGTCAATGCCCTCCCTAGAGAGTTTCTCGGCATCCCCTTCCGGGTCTCTGGGGTATCGTGAGAAGTCTTCAGCGGGACCGAACTGTCTCGGATTAACAAAGATGCTCACGACGGTAATACTGTTTTCCGCCTTGGCCATCCTTACGAGACTGAGATGTCCCTCGTGGAGCGCGCCCATCGTCGGGACCAAACCGATAGTCCTCCCGTGCAGGAGATGCCCCCCCGAAGTATCCTGCATGATCCGCGGTATGCGAATAATCTCCATGCTCCCCCCGTCGGGCAGACTTTTCTCAGACTATTCCAAAAAATCGCATTCAGTTATAAACTATCTAAAGGAGAATCCCTTTGTCAAACGGACGGCTGTCTCGCAAATCGGGCGGAGACGCCGAATTCTTCTGAAAGGAGGGGCTTACAATGGCAAGGAAGGATCGTAAGAAACTGGAGCTGAAAGAGGGTGAGCGGGCTTTTTCCTTTTTGCCTATGAACAGACGTGAAGGCAAACCCCGTAAACAGGGAGTGACGGAGATGCGAGGACCTTACTATACGCCGATGGGAAAACGCTATCTTGAGGACATCCTCGAAACAACCGGCGCCTATATCGATATTCTCAAATTTGCCGGGGGCTCTTTCAGCCTTATGCCCAGCAAGGCTGTTAAGGAGATCATCGACCTCTGCCATCGCTACGGTCTGAAGGTAGATACCGGTGGGTTCATCGAACATGTGCTGACTCAGGGTACCGCCGCTGTCCGGCAGTACATTGAAGAATGTAAGCGCCTAGAATTCGATATCGTCGAGATTTCGAGCGGATTCATCAGCGTACCTCCAGACGATCTCATCCGCCTGACCGAAAAGGTTCAGAAGGCGGGCTTAAAGGTCAAGGTCGAGGTAGGAATACAGTTCGGGGCCGGAGGCGCCAGCACCGTAGAAGAGCTGGGGGCTGAAGGAACGAGCGACCCTGACTGGGCGATTCTGCGTGCGAAGAGGCACCTCGATGCCGGCGCCTACATGATCATGGTCGAGTCTGAAGGCATCACCGAAAGCGTCCGCACCTGGCGGACTGATGTGATCAGCAAATTCATCCGGGAATTGGGACTCGAGAGGACCATGTTTGAAGCGGCAGAACCTGAGGTATTCAGCTGGTACATCAAGAATTACGGCCCCGAGGTGAACCTCTTTGTGGACCACAGCCAGATTGTCCAGCTCGAATGTCTGCGGTCGGGCATCTGGGGCACGAAGGATCTCTGGGGGCGGGTTCTGACCTTTAAAGGTTAAGCGGGCAAGGGTTTCAGCGCTGCATACAAATTGCCTTCACCCGCCTTCGTCTCCGATCTCTTCGAGAAGTGCGTCGAGGAGTTTGTCCTCTGCAACTCTTTTTACGACTTTGCCTTTCTTAAAAAGGATACCGAACCCCTTGCCGCCGGCGATTCCGACATCTGCCTCCCGCGCCTCACCGGGACCGTTCACAACGCACCCCATGACCGCAACAGTCACCGGTCTGTCAACTC
>DASPUT010000006.1 GCA_035622735.1 Thermodesulfovibrionales bacterium
CCTTCTCCGGAGGATGCGGTGAAGGCCCTCATCGAAGCGGTGAAGACAGACAATATCGACAAATTCGTCGCCGTTCTCGGGTCCGGGTCTAAGTCCCTCTTCTCATCGGGCGACGAAGTGGAAGATAGGGCAGGAATGGAACGGTTTGTAAAGTCCTACGAAGAAAAGAACAGGATAGAAAAAAAAGGCGCCGACAGGGCGATACTCTATACCGGGAACGATGATTATCCCATGCCGATCCCGATCGTGAAGAAGGGGCAGAGTTGGCATTTCGACACGAAGGCCGGAAAGGAAGAGCTCCTCACCCGCCGCATCGGGAGAAATGAGTTGCAGGTCATCGATGTGATGGAGACCTATGTCGACGCTCAGCGGGAGTATATCAAGAAGGACTGGGACAATGACGGTCTTTACGTCTACGCGCAGAGGCTCGTGAGTACCCCCGGCAAGAAGGACGGGCTCTACTGGGATGCGAAAGAGGGAGAGGAGCAGAGCCCCTTCGGTCCCCTCGTCGCACAGGCCACGGCGAAAGGATACACGAAGGAGGGAAGAGCTGAGAAGCCCACCCCCTTCCACGGTTATTATTTCAGGATCCTGAAGGCACAGGGCAGCCACGCGCCCGGCGGAGCTTATGACTATGTTTCAAAGGGAAAGATGATCCTCGGTTTCGGCCTCATGGCCTATCCGGCAAAGTACGGGTCATCGGGGATCATGACCTTCATCGTGAACCAGGACGGGATCGTCTATCAAAGAAATCTCGGAAAGCAGACCGCAAAGACAGCGGGGGCCATGGTGAAATACGATCCGGACAAGACTTGGACTAAGGTCGAATAGGCCGGGATGCCGTCACAAGAAGGGAATTGAAAGGCAGTTCCGGTCTCTTTTCGGTCGAACGGATCGAATCGCGTTCGTGGCCATACCCTGAAAAGTGCAGAACAGGGGGTGAAATCCATGGCTGACAGAGAGCAATTAGAAAAGCTGGCGAAACTGATCCGGTATTTCAGTCTCGTCTCGACCACCGAGGCGGGCTCGGGCCACCCGACATCTTCCCTTTCCGCTGCGGACCTCATGACCTGCCTCTTCTTCGCCGGGTTTTTCCGGTTCGATGCGGAAAATCCGCGACACCCGAATAACGACCGTCTCATCTTTTCGAAGGGTCATGCCTCGCCGCTCTTCTATGCCCTCTGGGCGGCGGCCGGGAAGGTTAGTGAAGAGGAGTTGATGACCCTGAGAAAGTTCGGCAGTCCGCTCGAAGGCCATCCGACCGTCGCATTCCCCTATACGGAAGCATCGACCGGCTCGCTCGGTCAGGGCCTTTCGATCGGCGTCGGGATGGCCTTGAACGCCAGGTTCATCGACAAACTTCCCTACAGGACCTTTGTGCTTCTCGGGGACAGCGAGATGGCCGAGGGGTCGCAGTACGAGGCGCTCGAGATAGCTTCATACTACGGATTGGACAACCTCGTCGGCATCCTCGATGTGAACAGGCTGGGTCAGCGTGGCGAAACCATGTATGGTCATGACCTCTCTGTCTATGAAAGGAGGGTCTCGTCCTTCGGTTGGGAACCCATCGTCATAGACGGCCATTCGGTACCCGAGATTCTCACGGCTTATGAAAAGGCACTCCAGGTCAGGTCCGGACCGGCGATGATCATCGCGAAGACGATCAAGGGGAAAGGGGTCTCGTTTGTTGAAGATAAGAACGGGTGGCACGGGAAGGCGCTGAAGAGAGACGAACTGGCAAAGGCGCTAGGTGAGCTCGGGGAGATCGACAGGACCATCCGCGGCGTACTGCGGAAACCCGATGACCTGAAGCCTGAGAAACAGTCGCCCCGGAAGGCGGAGGGGATTTCCTATTCAGGGGAAAAGCCGGTTGCGACGAGACACGCCTATGGTACGGCCCTGGCGAGGATATTCCCGGAGTTCCCCGAGATGGTGGTGCTTGACGGCGAGGTGTCCAATTCGACCTATGCCGAAATATTCAAGGCCTCGTATCCGGGCCGGTTCTTCGAGATGTATATCGCGGAGCAAAACATGGTAGGGACCGCGCTCGGCCTCTCCCGCAGGGGGAAGATTCCCTTTGTCTCGACCTTCGCCGCTTTTTTCACGAGGGCCTTTGATCAGATACGCATGAGCCAGTATTCGGACCCGAATATCAAGTTTTGCGGTTCCCACGCCGGGGTATCGATCGGCGAGGACGGTTCCTCTCAGATGGGTCTCGAAGACATCGCGATGTTCCGATGCCTCCTGAACAGCGTGGTACTCTATCCCTCCGACGCCGTCTCGACGGAGAAACTCGTCGAGGAGTCGGCACGGCACAAGGGGATCGTCTACCTTCGCACGACAAGGAAAGAGACGCCCGTCTTGTATCAAAACGACGAGACGTTTCCTCTCGGCGGGTCTAAGGTATTGAGAAAGAGCGGCGTTGACAGGGTCACGGTCGCTGCCGCCGGCGTAACGCTCCACGAGGCGCTCGCAGCGTACGAGGCGTTGAAAGCGGAGGGGATATCCGTCCGCGTGATAGACCTTTACAGCGTCAAACCCGTCGACCGGGTGACGCTCTCCCAAGCAGCCGGCGCCACGAAGGCGATCATCACGGTGGAGGACCATTTCGCCGAAGGCGGCATCGGAGAAGCGGTGAGAAGCGCCCTGGCCGACCTGCGGACGCCCGTCCATTCGCTCGCCGTGAGAAACATGCCGAGGAGCGGGAAACCCGATGAACTCCTCGCATACGAAGAGATTTCGAAAAACGCGATCATCAAGAAAGTAAAGGAGCTTCTATGAGACCGGAAAACCTCAAGACGAGAATATTCCTGGACGGGGGCGACCCCCACGAAACGAAGCAGGTTCTCGACCTGCTCGGGTTTCTTGACGGACAGACGACAAACCCCACGCTCATCGCAAAAAATCCGAGCGCGCGGAAGCGGCTCGAAAAGGGAGACAAGTTCACCGGTGAAGAGATCCTCAACTTCTACCACTTCGTCGTGAGGGAGGTTTCGGGACTGCTGCCGCAGGGTTCGATATCGGTCGAAGTGTATGCCGATGCGTCGACCCCCGCCGAGCAGATGCTGAAGCAGGGGCGGGAGATGTTTTCCTGGATCCCGAACGCACACATCAAATTCCCGACATCGCGGGAGGGGCTGAAGGCCGCCGAGGCGGCGGTCAAGGAAGGGTTGAGGGTGAACATGACGCTCTGCTTCACGCAGGAACAGGCTGCCGCGGTGTATTCGGCGACGCTCGGGGGGAAGAGGGGGAACGTTTTCCTTTCGCCTTTCATAGGGAGGCTTGACGACAAGGGAGAGAACGGCATGGATCTCATCGCCAACATCCTCTGCATGTACCGAAAGGGGAACGCCCATGTCGAAGTCCTGACAGCGAGCGTGAGGACCCTGGACCATCTGCTCTACGCGCTGAAGCTCGGATCTGACATCATAACCGCGCCCTTCACGATATTGAAGGAATGGAAAGAAAAAGGGCTCATTATTCCGGGCGGGGATTATGCGTATCAGTCCCGGGACCTGAAATCCATCCCCTACAAGCAGATCGATCTCACCGGCAGATCGCAGGACTACGATATATCCCATGATCTGACGGACAAGGGGATGGAGAGATTCTCGAGTGACTGGAATGCGCTCATACGATAGGGCGTTCCAAGCCTCGTGAGGTTCAGGAGCGCTGAGGAGAACCTCGATGAGTGAAGAGATTATCGACAGCAGATTTCTTCAGACATGCGACATCTCGTTGGAGGAGTTTACCCTTCAGCCCTGCACCATGGTGATTTTCGGCGGTGCGGGAGACCTGAGCCGGAAGAAGCTTCTCCCCTCCGTCTTTCATCTCTTTAAGGAACGCGAGCTCACCGACGGTTTCTCTCTGCTCGGGTTCGGCAGGAAGGAACTCACCGATGAGCAGTACCGCGCGATGATGGAAGAAGAGGTGAAGTCTTTCGGCGAGGGGCTCTATGATGAAGGCACCTGGCGAGAATTCGACAAACACGTCTTTTCCCTGTCAGGGACATTCGAAGATGATGAAAGCTATAAAAGGCTCAGGGATAAGATCGAGGGGATCACGACGCCCGACGGAGGGGGGAACAAAAATGTCATCTACTATCTCGCCGTGCCTCCTCAAGTCACTCCCGTCCTCGTGAAAAAACTGAAATACCATAACCTCTGCAGGGGGCCGTTCAACACGAAGATCATCGTCGAAAAACCGTTCGGCAGCGACCTCTCCTCGGCCCGCGAACTGAACAGGATCCTGACGGGCGCCTTCCGCGAAGAGCAGGTCTACCGTATCGATCATTACCTCGGCAAAGAGCCGGTCCAGAATATCATCTTCTTCCGCTTTTCGAATATGATCTTCGAGCAGATATGGAACCGCCTCTTCGTGGACAACGTGCAGATTACCGTTGCCGAGTCGATCGGCATAGAGGGACGGGGGGGGTTCTATGAGCAGACCGGCGTGGTCAGAGACATCGTCCAGAACCACATGCTCCAGATCCTCGGCTTCATCGCCATGGAGCCGCCGGTGGGCTTCAGGGCCGATTTTATCAGGGACGAGAAAGTGAAGATCCTTCGCTCCATGAGGCCGATGAGCCCCGACTATATCGACAGGTTCGTCGTCAGAGGCCAGTACGGCCGCGGAAAGCAGAACGGCGCCGCGGTCCCGGCATACGGTGAAGAGGAGGGTGTCGGTCCCGCTTCCCTTGTGCCGACCTTTTTCGCCGGGAAATTTTACATCGACAACCTCCGCTGGGCCGGCGTGCCCTTTTACCTGCGGACCGGCAAGCGAATGAAGAAACGCGTGACCGAGATCTGCATACAGCTCAAGAGGCTGCCCCTCCAGCTCTTCGGCCGTACCTGCGATTCCATGGAACCGAACGTGCTCGTGCTGACGATTCAGCCGGACGAGAAGATTTCGATGCGGTTCATGGTGAAGTATCCCTACGTGAGCAACCAGATATATTCCACGAAGATGGTCTTCAGTTACCGCGAAGCCTTTAAGACGCCGGAGCATCCGGCCTACGAGCAACTCCTCGTTGATTGCATGAAGGGGGACTTGACCCCCTTCGTGAGACAGGATGAGGTAGAGCTCATGTGGGAGATCGTCGACCCGATTATCCGGCGCTGGGAAGAAGTCACCCCCGAAAATTTCCCGAACTACGCCGCAGGAACCTGGGGGCCTCCGGAGGCCCACCTCCTCCTCGAACAGGAAGACCGTTGCTGGATAACTGACTGAGCCGGATACGTCGTCATCAAAGAATCAGACCCGCCTGGAGAAGCCGATGGCGGCACCCAATTTCTTGAAAAGCTGCAGCAATAGTCATAAAATATTGTCATGGATAAAAAATTGGATCCGGATAGCAAGCCTAAGACCGAGCTGATCACGGAAGATATCAAGAAGATCCTCAAGGAGACATTCGAGGAGCTCAGGGACGATGTCGTCATCGAGGTCTTCACCGGGAAGGGTACGAATGACGTATTCAACGAGACCTTGACCGGCCTCGTAAAGGTCCTCGCCGAGATTTCTCCAAAGATCAAAGCTTCCTTTTATACCCTAGGGGACGAACACTCCGGAGAGAGGGGAGTCACGAAGTCCCCGACCCTGCTAGTGGCCCCTGACAAATACAGGATTCGTTTCACCGGTGCGCCTCTGGGTGAGGAAGGCCGGTCGCTGATCCTGGCTATCCTCATGGCATCGACAGGGAGCGTTGTGATATCGGAGAAATCGTTGAAGCGGCTCATGGAAATCGATACGAAGCGGGAGATTCAGGTCTTCGTAAGCCCGACCTGTCCCTATTGCCCGCAGGAGGTCGCGTACGCGGTTTCCGCGGCCATCGCGAGGAGAGATTTCGTATCAGCCGAGGTGATCGAGATATTCGAGAACAGGGACATCGCTGAAAAGTTCGGGATCGTCTCTGTCCCCCAGACGTTTATCAACGGCATCCTCACCTCTCCCGGGGCGGAGCCCGAGGACTATTTTGTCGAATCCCTCCTCTCGCTGAAGCGTCCCGAGGTCGTGCCGACGGAGGTCTCGGACGTCCCCGTCGAAAAGGACCTCGTCGTCGTCGGCGCGGGGCCGGCGGGGATGACAGCCGCGATTTATGCGGAGAGGGCGGGTCTCAAGACCGTGATCCTCGAACGGGAGAATATCGGGGGGCAGGTCACGATAACGCCGGAGGTCGAGAACTATCCCGGTTTCACGAGGATCCCGGGAAAGACCCTCGTTGACATGATGGCCCAGCAAGCGGCGCAGTATTCCGAGATACACCTTTCAGAAGAGGTGAAGGAGATAGAGAGCGTCGACGGGCGCTTCCAGATAAAATCAAACTGGGCCATCTACCGGACAAAGGGTATCATCATCGCTACGGGAGTCGCCAATAAGAGGCTGGACGTACCGGGGGAAAGCAGGCTTTACGGGAGGGGGGTGAGCTACTGCGCCGAATGCGACGGATACTTCTTCAAGGACGGGAAAAAGGTGATCGTCGTCGGCGGCGGCAACACCGCGGCGACCTACGCCCTTTACCTGAACACCCTCGGGGCGAAGGTGACGCTCATCCACAGGAGAGAGGCATTGCGGTGCGAGATGAGACTGCAGGAGTCGATGACCCGCGACGGAATCGATATCCTCTGGAACAGCGAGGTGAAGGAGATCCTTGGTGATAAAGTCGTCACAGGGGTGAAGATAGAGGACAAGAAGGAAAAGGTCGTGAAGGAGATGGCTGTCGACGGGGTCTTCGTTGCGATAGGCTATATTCCGAACAACGAGGTCGCAAAGATGCTGGGGCTCGGAATAGATGAGGAGGGCTACATAAAGGTAGATGAACACCGGCGGACCTCCGTGCCGATGGTATACGCAGCAGGCGATATCACCGGAGGGGTGAAGCAGATCGTTGTGGCCGTCGGAGAAGGTTCCCAGGCTGCCCTCACCGCCTTTGAGGATCTCGAGACGCCCTATTGGGTCGAGAAGAAATAGGAGAGGAGGGATCGCTGCAGACCCTGCCTCAGCGAACAAGGTATATCATGGCTACGACGAGTCCGACCGTCACAACGATGCGGCGCAGAAGGATCGGACGAATACGGCCCGCCAGCCTTCCGCCTAATGCCCCTCCGGCGAGGGCACCAACGGCCATGATACCCG
>DASPUT010000007.1 GCA_035622735.1 Thermodesulfovibrionales bacterium
TTCTGGGCAGTCTCTTCGGCATTAGCATATATCATCGCTTCAGAAAGTCTTTCGATCCGACATAGTGATTTCAGTGCTATTATCAGCTCTGATAAAGAAATAGAAATCCGGGCTTAACAACCGGCTCGACGGCGACCGGAATAGCCTATGAGGTTTTTACAAAGGTGGTTGCCGCTGGTCAGCCTCGTCATTGGACGCAAGACGAATAATAAAGGAGGATAAATGAAATATACGATGCATGGCCCGTTCGAGTTCAGAAAGAGTAAAAATGGATTAGTGGACCGCAGCAAAGGCGCGCGTCAATATTTTTGGGACAAGGTCAAAAATAGTGATGAATTGTTATCGTCTGCATGCGGCTGCTATCTTTTCGCAGTCCATGCAGCCAAAGGCATCAAGCCGTGGTATGTCGGTTTAGCTGCAAAACAATCATTTCAGAATGAATGCTTTGCAACGCATAAAATTACTATTTACAATGAGGCATTAGCAAGCAAAAAGGGGACGCCTCTCCTTTTCCTGATTACAAAGAGAACTAAGAACGGCAAGTTTGCTAAACCGGGCAAGAATGGCCATCGTTCTAGTGAGTATTTGGAAACAATATTGATTGGCACCGCCTTGGAAAAGAATAGTGAATTAATGAATATAAAGAAAACTGCGTTCCTAAGGCGTCTTTCCGTGCCTTGCGTTATTAACACTCCTTCGCGCAAACCGTCCAAATGTGAACTAGAATTCAAGAAGACTATAAAATGACAAGACATCCAACAAATCTTTCAAGACGGCCGGAGATAAGCCTGGCGTGATTGCTCCAGCTGCTGAAAGCCGTCATTAGAACGAGTAACTGCAAACCACTTCCCACCCATACTTTTATATTGCTTTTTATACATATTTGAAGTATATTACTTCTATGAAGAAAACCCGCTTCGAATGGGATACAGAGAAAGATGAAGAAAATCAACTTAAACATAATGTTTCGTTTGCGTTGGCTCAACACGCTTTTTTCGATCCTCATCGTGTCATAGCGGAAGATGTCAGCCATAGCAGCGACGAAAATAGATTTTACTGTATCGGCCGTGTTAATGACGGCATATTGACGGTCAGGTTTACTTATAGAGGAAATGTAATCCGCATCTACGGTGCCGGATATTGGAGAAGGGGGAGAAGAATATATGAAGAGCAAAACAAAGTATACTGACGAGCCAATGGGCAGATTAAAAGTTGTTGAAGACTTTCTTCCGCCGCCCGAACAGCTGGTGCTGAAAGAAGAGAATGTGAAGGTAACTATCGCATTGAACAAATCGAGTATTGAATTTTTCAAGAGAGAGGCCGAACGATACCATACTTCGTATCAAAAGATGATTCGGCGGCTGATAGAATTATATGCTTCAAAGCATAAAAAGAGCGCATAACGATCAAAGCGAGCCGACCGAAAGGGTCAAAATTATTTCAGTGCGACGCTGAAGAAAGGAGGAGGTCGAAATTTATGAAGGCTAAGGAAATCGACAAGAAATTTGATGAGGGAGAAGACATTACCAAATATCTTGATGTAGCAAAAGCAAGAAGACCCGAGCAAGAACAAAAGAGAGTTAATGTCGATTTTCCGCTTTGGATGATCCATTTATTGGACAAAGAAGCGCGACGTTTGGGCGTGCCTCGCCAATCTATCATCAAGGTCTGGGTGGCTGAGCGTCTTGAAAAGGCATCTTAAGTGCATCTGATGCTGACAAATCACTCGTGCGGATGGCTGATAGCCACCGCACAGTTCTGTCGTCAGGCTTTGGGATCTTAAGCTTACCTATCAATAACTAAAGGGAACCTATGGCATTAGATATCAAAAGAATTGAATACTACAACATAACAGTTGAGGGGCATGTCGGGCAGGGATCCATAACATAACATCAAGACCGACGCCGATTACCCTTGGGCATTTTCCGCAGGCTCTGTGGCCCGGCGCGGCTCATGCCCGGCGTTGCACAGGAATAGATGGAAGAAACATAAATACAAACACTAACCACGGGCAAAAGAGAAAGGATGGGGCATGAAGATCCACACAGCATTGTATATGTCTCTTTGTATCATCATGAGTATTGCCCTCCAAGGATGTGCCACTACCAATTGTTGTACGGCTAAAACAAAGACTATCACTATCTATGACGGCTACAGTATCCCCGCTAATATCGGCATCAGCAGCGGGCTATACACAGAAGTTGATGGATATCGTTACGTGAACATAGCTGTCGAATTCGAACAAAAGGCACCCACTGAAGAGCCGGTTTTCAATAGGAGTAATGTTTGCACATAGTCAAAACGGTAAATGGGGGGGGGTAGAAGGTATTTCACATTCGATCAGAATTTCTCCGGAATGGCCGATCCGCAGATGACTACTATCACTGGAAAAGCGAGCTGGCATGGCCATCCCCATGATAAAAGCTCATATATTGCCAGACTTCCTGTAATGGGGCCGTTTTTGCAGGTAGTTCCTTTCAATCACCATAACGAAGCACGGAAATTAAGCATTGTCCTTTATTTGACCCAATAGTTTGACAATGAGACCGTGCGACAACCAAATCGAGCGATAGGATTAAGGTCGGCGGTTTCTAAACATTTATCGCCTTAGCATATCAAATAAATGACCAGTAGAAAAACTATCACAATTATAATCCATGCGCTTTCCGGCTGGGCGCTCTGTGGAGCAACAATGGTCGCCGGAATCGCAACGACCTCTCTGCAGAATACATTAATCATCCATGCGATTGGAGCCCCAGTCTATTTTGCCGTTGTGTCTCTGATTTACTTTCGTAAATTTAACTACACCACACCGTTGTCAACAGCGACGAGTTTCGCGGGCTTTGTAATGACGGTAGATTTCCTCATTGTAGCCATGGTCATTAAGAGAAGCCTGGAGATGTTTGCCAGCTTACTCGGGACCTGGATTCCCTTCTTGCTGATATTTATTTCAACCTATGTAACCGGGCTCTATGTAACTCATAAGATGAAATGACGGAATGGGAATACGGTCAAATTTACGAGCAACAAAAGTGAGCAGGATTATAAACTAACTATGAGCTATGACGGCCAAACAATGTCGGGCTTCCTTGGCGGGTCTCATGACCAGGCGACGGGGATTTTCCGGATTACGACCATGGTCACGCTCCAGATTATCGTGACGGCTGGTCTCGTTGGGATATTCAGCTGAGAAATGTGGCGGTACGAACGTTTACTGTAGGAGTGAACTTATCGACTACTTCTCGGGAAATATCTTGCCGGGATTCAGGATGTTCTTCGGGTCGAAGAGGTGTTTTATGCCCCGCATGAGTCCGAGTTCTCGCTCCTTTATCTCCATCCCGATGTAGGGAGCCTTTGTTATGCCGATGCCGTGCTCGCCCGAAATGGTCCCGCCGAGTGACAGGGTAAGTGAAAATATCTCCTTGACCAGGTCTTTCCCCTTTTTGTATTCCTCGGCATTCGCCTTGTCGATCATGATGTTCACGTGTATGTTCCCGTCCCCGGCGTGGCCGAAATTTACTATCTTTACCCCTCTCTCTCCGGAGAGCCTTTTCAGGCTCGTGAGCATCTCCGGGATTCGGCTTCGCGGGACCACGATGTCTTCACTGATCTTTGTCGGACTCAGGTGATAGAGGGCAGGCGAAATCGCGCGCCTGCATTCCCACAGCCGGGCTCTCGCCTCATCATCCTCTGCCATGCTGACGTCCGCGTCTAATTTCATGCATATGTCAGCAACCTTCTCTGCCTCCCGCTTGATCGAGAGCGGATCTCCGTCGATCTCTATGAGGAGAAGCGCCTCTACGTTGTCACGGATGCCGATGGGATGATACCTTTCCACAGCAGCGATCGCTTCCCGGTCCATGAACTCGATGGTCCTCGGAATTATCCTTGAAGCGATGATCCGCGACACCGCTTTTCCGGACGCTTCGAGACTGTTAAAGAGGCAGAGGAGTGCCACGACAGTATCAGGGAGGGGGAGAAGCTTGAGGCGTATCTTCGTCGCGACGGCGAGCGTTCCTTCGGAACCGACGAGCAACCGGGTGAGGTCATAGCCGACCACGCCTTTGCGGGTCCTCACCCCTGTCGTGATGAGGTCGCCGGAGGGAAGCACCGCCTCCATCTCCATGACATAGTCCCGCGTCACACCGTATTTCAACGCGCGCGGTCCGCCCGCATTCTCGGCGACGTTTCCTCCGATCGTGCAGAAGTTCATGCTCGCTGGGTCAGGAGGATAGAAGAGGCCGTGCCGTTCCACCTCCCTCTGGAGGTTGCCGTTGATTATGCCCGGCTCGACGATCACCGTGAGGTTTTCCCTATCGAGTTCGATGACCCTGCTCATCCGCTCCATGCTTAGGACCAGGGAACCCTTCAGGGGAACCGCCCCTCCGCTCATCCCCGTGCCCGCCCCTCTCGGCACGACAGATATCCCGTCTTCATAGGCGTGTCTCATGATTCGTATGACGTGCTCCGTTGTCTCGGGCCAAAGAACCGCTGAGGGAAGGCTCTCACTGCCGCAGGCGTCGAACCCGTAACAGATGAGGTCTTCGGGGGCGTCGGAGACGCTTATTCCCGGCAATGCCTCAACGAGATTACGCATTCTCTCTCACGCCCGGTTGCAGGGTCTCGAAGAGATGCGGTCCCAGGTCTCTCTGTCGATCTCGTCGATGAAATCCGAGATCGGGAAATCCCTGCCGCATTCCATGCAGCGAAAGATCACCGACTTTCAGCCGGCAATAAGCTTCAGTTCTCCCTTACATGCTCTGCATTTCATCAGAAATCCTTAATCGGGCTAAGTCGGAATTAGTCGAATGCTGTTACAGAGAGGAGCCGGTGCTGCTCCCGCTGTTGTTTTCCGTTCATTGTGACCTAACCATTGAGAGCGTCCACGAGCTGCATCGAGATAACCTTCGATACTCCGGGTTCTTCCATCGTCACGCCATAGAGATAGTCTGCCGCTTCCATCGTTATCCTGTTATGGGTCACGACGATGAACTGTATCTTATCGGAGAGGTCCCTCAGCATCTTGCCGAACCGTCCGACATTCGCCTCGTCGAGAGGGGCGTCGACCTCGTCAAGGATGCAGAGCGGAGAAGGCTTGATGAGAAAACTGGCGAATAACAGGGAGAGCGCGGTAAGGGCCTTTTCTCCTCCCGAGAGGAGGTTGATGTTCTGGAGTTTCTTCCCCGGCGGCTGGGCGACAATCTCGATGCCGGTGTCGAGGATGCTCTGCTCGTCGGTGAGGATGAGCTCGGCCTTCCCTCCCCCGAAGAGATAGACGAAGACCTCGGCGAATTTTGCGTTCAGCAGTTCATAGGCTTCCCGAAGTTTCTTCCTCGTGGTACTGTTTATTTTCGTGATCGCCTCCTCGAGCTCTGCTATCGACTTATTGAGGTCATCCTGCTGCTTC
>DASPUT010000008.1 GCA_035622735.1 Thermodesulfovibrionales bacterium
GGTATGGATCTCGTCGATAAAGAGAATCGCCTGGGGGATCTTTTCGATCTTTTCCATGATCGCTTTGAGACGGGCCTCAAAGTCGCCGCGATATTTCGTCCCGGCAAGAAGCCCCCCCATATCGAGCAGGAATATCCTCGACGCCTTCAACGCCTCGGGTACTCGCCCCTGCTGGATATGCAAGGAGAGACCTTCGACAATGGCGGTCTTACCAACTCCGGGTTCACCGACGAAGACGATGTTGTTCTTTCTTCGCCTGCTCAAGACCTGAATGGTCCTCGTGAGCTCTATCTCCCTTCCCACAAGCGGGTCGATCTCACCCTTTGCTGCCTTCTCGACGAGGTCCACGGTAAACAATGCCAAGGGGTCTCTCGCGCGGGCCTGCTCTTGTTCCGGAGAAGGCTCTTCCTCGCCGCCTTGCCCTCCCGGAGGGAGCGCTTCCTCCCTTCGGGAAACTCCATGAGATATATAGTTCAACACATCAAGTCTCGTGATGCCCTCGGCGTGGAGAAAATGAACCGCATGTGAACCCTTTTCGAGGAAGAGCGCCGCCAGGAGATCTCCCGCGTCCGCCTCCTCCTTCTCCGCCGAATGGACATGGTTCAGCGCCTTCTGGATTACCCTCTGAAAACCGACTGCCGGATGAGGATAGAGGTCGGCGTCTCCCTTACGTTTCGGCACGCCCTCCTCAAAAAATTTGTGTACCGATTTCTTGAGCCTCCCGATATCACCGCCGCAGCCTGCAATGATCTCGACGCCCCGTTCGTCATGGAGTACGGCATAGAGGAGATGCTCCACGGTGAGATATTCATGCCTCTTCGCTTCGGCGTCCCGTATCGTGGCTGCGATGATGAGTTCAAGTTCCTTATTGATCATTCCTTCTCCGCAAGACATTTCAACGGAAACTGTTTATCCCTGGCGAGGGCATGGACGAGATCAACCTTTGTCTCGGCTATCTCCTTCACATACACGCCGCATAACCCGATCCCTTTTCTGTGGACGTGGAGCATGATCTGCGTTGCCTCAGCAGGGGGCTTGTGAAAAACGGTTTCGAGGACCGAGACAACGAATTCCATCGTCGTATAGTCGTCGTTAAGGAGAAAGACCTTGTAACGAACCGGCTCCTTAGTCTTCCCTTCCGTCTCGGCATTGAGCTCTTTTCCGGTCTTAACCGCGTGATTGTTCATGCCCTCTCACCTGTCCTTTAAAATATTCTAGCACAGGAAATAACTTCGGAGAAATTACGAACCGATAGACAATGAAGTATCGCGTCTCTTTTCCTTTGAGACAGCCTCTGCTACAATAAGCACTATGCCGAAGGTACCCGAAGCCGTGAAGAGGAACAGGTGAAATTTGCAACGAAACTCATAGGGATATTTTCCGGAATATTTCTCGTCAGTACCCTGTCTGTTACGTATTTTGTGTATACCTCGAACATCAGGATATTAGAAAAAGAGATCAAGGAGAAACTCGAGGCCCAGGCATTCCACACGATGGACAAAATCGACAGAATGCTATTCGAAAGATATGAGGACATGGTGACCCTGTCTTTGGATCCCGTAATCAGTTCTAGGGGTCATACTGCCAAGCAGGTATCCGAGAGGCTCAAGGAGTATCAGCATAACTATCGATTCTATGCCTCACTCTCATTTTTTGACCTGAACCGAGTAAGGATTGCGGATACATCCGGAAAATCTATCGGGAAAAGGCGTGAGCTTGTGGAATACTGGAGAGATATCGACGCCGGCAAAGAATTTGTCGTCAACATCCATAAATCCGTAACCCTGAATACGGTCGTGATCCATTTCGTTCATATTGTCAAAGACAGAAACGGAATCCCCTTCGGAGTTGTCGTTTCTCGGATGCCTGTTGAAAAATTATATGATATCACAAGATTCGTCCCTGTTGTGTCTCATGACAGCGAAGTGCAGAAACACCTCGAAATCGATCTTGTCGACAAAGACGGATTGCTTCTCTATTCCAATCGCAACAGGGCTATTCTGCAAGATTTATCGCCTCATTGGAACTTTGTTAAGGCCGCTCTCGCAATCGGAGAGAACGTGGGTAATCTGAAACATGCTCCTGCGAGGCCGGAGGTGATCACTACCTTTGTGCGTGAACGAGGTTATCTTGACTTCAGAGGCAATGACTGGACTCTCATCATGGTCGTGCCTGCGAGCCTTGCCTTCCTTCCGGCAGATGAAATGAGAAATAATATCATCGGTATCTCTTCATTTTTTGGTATTCTCTCTCTCCTTATCATTTTCCTCTTCTCCCGCACCATTTCCGGTCCGATCCTGAAACTCAGCGAAGCATCCGTCGAGATCGGCAAAGGCAATCTGGATAGTAAGGTGGAAATTGCGTCGCGGGATGAGATAGGTCAGATGGCCGGTGCATTTAATACGATGGCGTCCCAAATAAAGGAATATATCACAACACAGAACCGTTCGGAAGAGGCCTTGCGGAGGAGTGAGGCCAAGGCCAAGGCACTCTTCAACGCCATACCCGATATGATTTTTCGCATCAGCAGGGAGGGATTCTTCTTGGAGTATGAGACTGAACATAACCGCTCGACATTGGTGCCGCCGAGTGAATTTATCGGCGCAAGTATTCGGGAAATCATGCCGTCTGACGTGGCTGAAAAAACCCTGCACCATATTGATAGGGCTCTGCAGGACGGAGAGCTGCAGAGCTTCGAGTACAAGTTATATCTGAATGGTACCCACCGCCATTACGAAGCAAGAATCGTGAAGAGCGGCGAAGACGAGGTTCTCGCAATAGTGCGGGACATTACCGAGCATCGCAGGCTCGAAGAACAGTTGTTCCATGCGCAGAAAATGGAGGCGATCGGTACCATGGCCGGCGGCATCGCACATGAGTACAATAACATCCTCACTGCGATCATGGGATTCGGTGAGATATTACGAGACAACCTGGACAGCGACAATCCCCTGAGAGGCTATGCTGACCTCCTCCTCTCATCCTCGGAGAGGGCGGCCAAAATCACGAAGGGCTTACTGGCATATACGAGGAAACAGGTGACCCTCATGGATTATGCGGATGTCAATGAAATCATAAAGACCATGGAAAGTTTCTTACCGAGTCTTGTCGGTGAGAAGATCCGGTTGTCGATAGAGACTGCCGCAACAGGCTTGCCGGTACTCGCGGACAGGGCGCAGATAGAGCAGGTCCTCATGAATTTGGTAACAAACGCGGTCGACGCCATGCCGGGGGGAGGCGACTTGACTATCACAGCAGCACCGTTTCGCGGTGAAAAGGGATTCGCAGATAATCAAGCCTGCCTGCCGCCGGGGAATTACGCTCTCGTTACGGTGGCGGATACCGGTATTGGCATCGATAGAGAGACACAGGCAAAGATGTTCGAACCGTTCTTTACAACGAAGGAGGTCGGCAAGGGAACGGGACTCGGACTATCGATAGTATATGGCGTAGTACAAAAACACAGGGGATACATAACCGTCGAGAGCGCTGCCGGCCGCGGGACATCGTTCAGGATTTACCTTCCATTACTCGAATCGGAAGGCAATAAGGCACAGGCCGTTCCTCCCGCACAACCGGCCGGCGGCACAGAGACCGTTCTCGTGGCGGAAGATAACGTCTCCGTGCGAAATCTCGTCAGCCAGGTGCTTGAGAATGCGGGATATAGGGTGATAGAGGCTGTCGACGGAATGGACGCCGTACAGAAATTCATCGAGCATGAGGACAGCATCAACCTCCTGTTATTTGATATATCGATGCCTCATATGACGGGTACGACGGCCTATCACGAAATAGAGAAGAACAAGAAAGATATCAAGGTGATATTCTTAAGCGGCTATGCGTACGATGACGACTCCATGAAGGAGATTGCTGACAAGGGGTACCCTTTTATCCAGAAGCCTCTCACTCCGAAGGAGCTTCTCAAGAAATTGCGGGAGGTTCTCGATTAGTTCGCTTACTGCTGACGACGCACAGAAGACCGTGGCTTCGCGCGGAACTGCCGTTATGAGAGCGCTGGGCAAGCGAGATTATTCGTCGGCTGCTCGTCCAGCCCCGGGTTGAAGATTCTTGGCCAGTTGTTTTATTCTTAAAGAGCGGATTATGTCGAGGACGCACAGCGCTGTGAAACGGCCGCCAGATCGACATAAATCCGTGGATGACGCAGGGCAATGACCGGAGGAGGTGATGGAATACATGCTCTCGAAAAATAAGACAGCGTCAGTAGTGATTGCGCTATTTCTCTTGTCAGGCAGTGCGACTGCTACGGTGCTCCTTGACAAAGTCGTGGCTATCATAAACAAGGAGGTCATAACATGGGGTGAACTCTACAGGGCCATGGAGTTCAAGGCGACTGAGGGGTTCAAGGCATTAAGTAACACAGAGAAGATGAAGGTATTCAAGGAAAATGAAGCGGGCTTCCTCGAAAACATGGTTGATGTGAAACTCCAGATACAGGCTGCCAAGAAACTCGATATCGATGCATCAAGCGAGGAAATTGCCGAGGCGATAGACGGGATCAAGAAGAAATATTCTATTGGTGACAAGGAATTTGACGAGTCCCTGAAAAAAGAGGGCTTCACTCTGGAGGAATATAAAAAGCTCCTTGCCGAACAGATCATCCTCAGCAAGGTGGTTAACCAGCAGGTGAAGAGCAGGATCGTCGTATCAGACAGGGAGATAACCGAATACGTCGCGAAAAACAAGGGGGGCGGCTTTAAAATCAGGCAGATATTCTTCAAGAAACCCGACAAGGAGATGGAGAGACAGGCCGTCGAGGCGAAGGCCGAAGATGTATACCGGAGGTTGATGGCAGGCGAAGACTTTCCTTCCCTCGCCGTGAGATACTCCGATGACCCTTCCGGCAAGACCGGAGGCGAACTCGGTTTCGTGAAGAAAGAACAGCTCGGGAAAGAGTTTCTCGACGTGCTCTCCCGTATGAATACGGGTGAGGTGAGCGGTCCGTTCTGGACATCGACCGGCATCCATATTATTCAGCTGGAAGATAAGGAGGATGCCAAGAGCCCTGAAGAGTCGAGGGAGATCGCAAAGAAGAAACTCTCTGAGAAGAAATTCAATGAAGAGTATAAGAACTGGATCAAGAGTCTCAGGGAGAAGTCTTTTGTCGAGATAAGGTTATAGCCGTGGAGAAACTCGCCCTCGGGGTTCTTGCGTCCGGCCGCGGTTCTAATTTCCAGGCGATCATCGACGAGATAGAAGCCGGCAGCCTCAATGCCGTCATAAAGGTTCTCATTGTTGACAATCCCGACTCTTTTGCTATCGAAAGGGCCCGGAAGCACTCGATAGAATTCCTCCATATCGATCCGAAACAATTCAACGCAAGGGAAGCTTTCTTTACCAGGATTGTCGATGAATTTAGGGCGAAAGGTGTCGAACTCGTGATACTGGCCGGCTTCATGCGTATCGTGAAAAGGCCCCTCCTGGAGGCCTTTCCCTCACGGATCATGAACATTCATCCTGCTCTCTTACCTTCCTTCCGCGGCCTCCATGGCCAGAAACAGGCGGTAGATGCAGGTGTGAGGATCAGCGGCTGCACCGTTCATTTTGTAGACGAAGGCATGGATACGGGGCCGACAATAATTCAGGCCGCCGTTCCCGTATCCCCCGATGACACTGAGGAACGCCTTTCGGAAAGGATCCTGCGGATGGAACACAAGATCTTTCCCGAAGCGATTCGGCTCTACAGCGAAGGAAGGCTGTCGGTAGAGGGCAGGGTGGTCAAGATCAAGGACTACGCCTTGAAAGAGGGGGCAATCGCGAATCCCCCGTTACGGTGACGGCGATCATCTCCGATCATGTGAGGGGTATTAGGTAGTCCGCAAGGGTCGCAAGAAACACGGCCACACTGATATATCCGTTCATCGTAAAAAAGGCGACATCGAGTTTCGAGAGGTCATCGGATTTCACAAGGGAATGTTCATAGATGAACAGGCCGGCAACAACGACGATGCCGATCCAGTAGAAGACGCCGCGGCCGAAGATAAGGCCGGAATAGATGAGGAAGCTCATCGCCATGCCGTGAAAGGATCTCGAAAGGAAGAGCGCCTTCTTCAGCCCGAACCTCTGGGGGATAGAATAGAGGCCCTTCGACCGGTCAAATTCGGTGTCCTGGAGCGCATAGAGGACATCGAACCCTGCAAGCCAAAAAACGACAGTAACCGTGAGAGGGAATATCGCCATGTCTATGGTTCCTCTCACCGCTATCCAGGCGCCCAGGGGGGCAAGGGATATCGCGATACCGAGCAGAAAATGGGACATCCAGGTGAACCGCTTTGAGTATGAATAGAGTATGAGCAAGGATAGGGCGAGCGGAGAGAGTTTCAGGCAGAGGGCGTTGAGGTTATAGGCAGCGATTTCAAGTATGACGAGTGAGATGGCAGTGAAGAAGGCGGCATCTCTTATGCTTATCTTGCCGGAGGGTATCTCTCTTCCCCGTGTCCTCGGATTTTCCTTATCTATCCTGCTGTCGATAATCCTGTTTAGGCCCATGGCTCCGGACCTCGCACCCACCATCGCGATAATGATCCAGAAGACCTTCGGGAGAGGCGGAACTCCCGATGCGGCGAACAAGGCGCCGGTGAAGGCAAAGGGCAGGGCGAAGACAGAGTGAGAGAATTTGATCATCCTGAGATAGAGGGTAATTCTGCCCGGCATTTTTTCCATCGGTCATAATACCACAAACGAGCATAGCCGAACATACGGAAAACATTGCATTTCCTGATCGGGACGATTTAAAATAAAAAGTTATTCAGGCAACCCGGTTGAATTTCAAGGAAAGGGGGATTGTGTGAAAGTAGTCGCATTCAATGGCAGCGCCAGGAAAGATGGCAATACCGCTATTTTATTGAATATCGTTCTGGATGAATTACGAAGCGAGGGGATAGAGACCGATCTCGTGCATCTCGCGGGGAAGTCCCTTCGGGGATGCATCGCCTGCTATCGCTGTTTCAACAATAAGGATCGGAAATGCGCAGTCGGTGAAGACAGTGCGAATGAATGCATCGCACGGATGGCCGAAGCCGACGGTATCCTCCTCGGTTCACCTACCTATTTCGCCGATCTTTCTGCGGGCATCAAGGCCCTCATCGAGAGGAGCGGTATGGTTGCCCGAGCCAATGGGGATATGTTCAAACGCAAAGTCGGCGCCGGGGTCGTTGCGGTACGCCGCGCAGGGGCAATCCACGTATTTAGTTCACTGAATTATTTCTTCCTCATCGGTCAGATGATCGTCCCGGGGTCGAGCTACTGGAATATGGCCATCGGAAGAGAGCCGGGCGACGTGATGAAAGACACAGAGGGTGTTCGGACCATGAAGGACCTCGGGCAGAACATGGCATGGCTGCTCAAAAAACTTAATGCTTAAGAGCATCGAAAGGAGATGGAAATGAAATTATTCTTGGCAGCAGTAGTCGGCATCGCCCTTCTGGCAGGTCAGGCTTTTGCAGCAGAAGAGGCGGTTCTCAAAGATCAGAAGGACAGGGTGAGCTACAGCATCGGAGTAGATATCGGGAACAATCTGAAGAAGCAGTCCTTGGAGATCGATCCGGACCTGCTCGCAAGGGGACTCAAAGACGCGTACACGGGAGGCAAGACCGTAATCTCTGATCAGGAAGTCCGTGACATACTGGTCGGTTTGCAGAAGGAGATGGTGGCGAAGCAGCAGGAACAGGCGAAGGTGGTCGCCGAAAAGAACAAGAAGGAAGGCGATGCCTTCCTCGCGGAAAATAAGAAAAAAGAGGGTGTCGTGACCCTACCGAGCGGCCTCCAGTATAAGGTCATAAAGGAAGGCTCGGGACCGACTCCAAAGTTGACCGATACGGTGACCGTTAACTATAAGGGAAGCCTGGTCGATGGAAAAGAGTTCGACAGCTCATATCGACGGGGGCAACCGGCATCCTTTCCGGTCAACGGCGTTATTCCCGGATGGACGGAAGCCTTGCAGCTCATGAAGGAAGGCTCTACATGGGAGATCGTTATTCCTTCCAACCTCGCTTACGGGGAAAAAGGCGCGGGAGGTGTTATCGGCCCCAATGCCACCCTTATCTTTGAAGTGGAGCTTCTCTCGGTGAAGGAGCAGGGCTCTCTCCCCCCCTCGCACCCTTAACGATGCGGCTTACGATGAGAATGGAGAGAAGAGAAGAAAAGCGAAGTACCCTGTAATCGATGGGAACGGATTTGGGGTGGGTCTGCCTTCGTCCATCCCTTCCTTCCCTAATTACGGGAAGCTCGCCATTCAATCAGGACATCTTGCGTCGTCGCTCGCTGCAACTATACCACTCATTCATATCGCAACGGTTCAACAGGGTCCAGTTTCGCTGCCTGCCACGCAGGATAGATGGTTGAGAGAAAACTGATCGCTATTGCCGAGATCGAGACGGCAAGAAAATCCGACACATTCATCTTCACCGGGAGATGGCTCAGGTAGTAAATATCCGGGGGAAGCTTTATGATCTGGTATGTATTAAGGATATAGGATAAGACGTACCCGCCTGTCAGGCCGATACCTGTTCCTGTGAGGCCGATGAGAAAACCCTGGATCATGAATACCGCCATTATCCCCCTGTTCGTGGCGCCCATCGTCTTCAAGATGGCTATTTCTCTCTGCTTTTCGATCACGTTCATAATGAGGGTACTCACGATATTGAAGGAGGCGACAAAGATTATCAGTACAAGGATGATAAACATCGCAAACTTTTCGAGCTTCAGGGCAGAAAAGAGATTCTTGTTCATCTGCATCCAGTCCCTCACGTGATAGGGGACCCCCAGCAATCTCCTGATTCTTTCGCCAGCTTCGGCCGCCTTATAGATATCTCCTATCCGCACCTCAACCCCCGTAACAGAGCTGCCCATTCCGAAGAACTCCTGGGCCTGCTTGAGGCCGACTATTACGAGGTTCGAATCATACTCAAACATGCCAACCTCGAATATTCCGGCTAACCTGAATTTTTTCACCTTTGGGAGCATACCAAGCGGACCGACTTCTCCGGAAGGAGAGAGGATGGATATCTCATCGCCCAGAAAGGCCCCGAGTCTGCCGGCGAGTTCCTTTCCGACTATTATCCCGGGTAATCCTCCGGACCGTTCGTCCAAATCGTTGAGGCTGCCTTCCTTGAGATGGTTTGCGATATCCGTCGTATTCTTTTCAAGAGCAGGCTCGATACCCCTGATGTAGACCCCCTGGCCCTTACTGCCCGAAGAGACCATAACCTGACCAAGAGCAAAAGGCGCGGCAGCAACAACGTCCCTGTCGGTTTTTATCTTCTCGAGGACACCGCGATAATCCTCGATGGTTCCCCTGTAGTCGAGGATTACGAGATGGGCATTCACGCCGAGAATCTTTTTCTGGAGGTCCTCATGGAATCCGCTCATGACGGCGAGGACGACGATGAGTGCCATGACGCCGACAGCGACCCCTCCGATCGAGACCGCCGTCTGGAAGGAAAGGCCTCTCCGTGTCTTTCTCGATCTCAGATACCGGAGGGCGATGAATAGCGGGAATGGATGGTTCACGTCTTTTTAAAGGCTCGCAATGGGGCGTTTCGGGTTTCGACTCGTGAATCTGCAGTCATCTTCATTGTTCCGGCTTTAAGAGGGGAAACAGGATCACGTCCCTTATGGACTGAGAATCCGTGAGCAACATCACGAGTCTGTCGATGCCGATTCCTTCCCCCGCGGCGGGCGGCATACCGTATTCCAGCGCCCTCACAAAATCCTCATCCATGAACTGGGCCTCCTCGTCTCCCTTCTCCCGCGCCTCAACCTGTTTGAGAAACCTCCCTCGCTGATCCAGGGGATCATTGAGTTCGGAAAAGGCGTTCGCGATCTCCCTGGACGCGATGAAGAGCTCGAACCTTTCGACGAGTTCAGGGCAGTCCGCCTTCCTCTTCGCGAGGGGTGAAAGATCGACGGGATAATCGATGATAAAGGTCGGCTGTATCAATTCCGGTTCGACAGCCTCCTTGAATATCTCATCGAGGACCTTCGCGTGCGATGCCCCTTTTTCTATAACTATCTTCCTCGATCTCGCCCAGCTCATCGCCTCCGCAGGATCCGTGATTGCGGTGACGGGCATCCCCTTTTCGCCTAAGGCATCGAGCATCGGCAGCCTTTTCCAGGGAGGGGTAAGATCTATCACGGCGTCACCGAAAGGAATCCTGAGTGTTCCTGCCACCTTTTCAGCCGTATGACAAATAAGCTCCTCCGTGAAACCCATGAGAAAGGTATAGTCCTTATACGCCATGTAGAATTCAAGCATGGTGAATTCTGGATTGTGTTTCGTCGATATTCCTTCATTTCTGAAATTCTTGTTGATCTCAAAGACGCGCTCATAGCCCCCCACGAGAAGTCTCTTCAGATAGAGCTCGGGAGCAACCCTGAGGAAGAGGTCCATGCTGAGGGCATTATGGTGTGTCTTGAAGGGCCTGGCGGTCGCACCTCCGGGGATCTGATGCATCATCGGCGTTTCCACTTCGATAAAACGTTTTGCCTCGAGGAAATCCCTGATAGCTTTGATCGCGATGCTCCTTTTCTCGAAGGTCTTCTGAACTTCGGGGTTAACGATCAGGTCCACATATCGCTGCCGGTATCTCATCTCGATATCCTTGAGGCCGTGCCACTTTTCCGGAAGGGGTCTCAGCGACTTTGTGAGGAGCTTGAAATCTTTCACCTCTATCGTGAGTTCCTCGGTCTTGGTCCTGAAAAGCCTGCCCCTTAAGCCGACGATATCCCCCACATCCAGCTTCTTCACAATCGAATAGCCCTCCCCGAGCATGTCCTTCCTGAAATAGACCTGAATCCTCCCCGATGAATCCTGTAGGTGAGCAAAGGCTGCCTTCCCGAAGTCACGCATGGCCACAATCCTGCCTGCTATTGAGCATACGACGGGAATCGCTTCGAGTTCCTCTTTAGAGAGCTTATCGTATCTCGAGAGGATCTCAGAGGCGTGGCTGTCAGCCTCAAAGGATCCGCCGAAAGGCTCTATTCCTGCTTCCTGAAACTCCCTGAGTTTCTTCAGCCGCTGTTCTATCTGTTCGTTGATTTCGAGCATTTTCGCTGCTGATTATAAAGGTTGCCTTTTCGGATAGTCAAGGCTGTCGAGTGCGTTCTTGCATCAGGGGGACGCCGGATGTTATTTTTAATGATGCCGCAAAAGTACTACATCGAGACCTTCGGCTGTCAGATGAATGTCCACGATTCGGAGAAGATGGCGGGCGTCCTGAGCAAGGAAGGTTACTTGCCGACTAACGATCGGTGGGAAGCCGATATTATCATCTATAACACCTGCAGCATCCGGGAGAAGGCTGAACAGAAATTTTTCAGTGAGCTGGGAAGGATTAAGAGCCTTAAGAAGCGAAGACCCCATATCAAAATAGCCGTGGCCGGATGTATCGCCCAGCTTCAGAGAGAGGGAATTTTCAGGAGAGCCCCCCATGTAGACCTCATCTTGGGACCGCAGAATATCCATCGCCTGGCCGGCCTTGTAGGTGCTCCTTCTCACACAACAGCAAATGAAGAAAACCCGGGAATCGCCGATAACGACCTGCCCGTGCTCAGAAATCGTGGGGGTAGGGCGTGGGTATCTATCATGTACGGATGCGATAACTTCTGCAGTTACTGTATCGTCCCTTACACGAGGGGCAGGGAAAGAAGCAGGCCGTCTGAAAAGATTCTGAGCGAGATAGCCGAACTCGGTCGGGAGGGTTTCAAGGAGATAACATTATTGGGTCAGAATGTAAATTCATACAGGAGTGATCTCGACTTCCCGGGGCTTCTGAGAAAAATCGATTCACTCAGGAGTATCGAGCGGATACGTTTTGTGACATCTCATCCTAGGGATCTTTCGGATAGACTCGTAGACGCCATCGCTAACCTCGGGAGGGTTTGCGAACACCTCCATCTCCCTCTTCAATCGGGTTCAGACAGGGTGTTGAATCTCATGAACAGGGGATATACTTCCGGGGAATACCTGGAGAAGATTATTCTCTTGAAGGAGAGGATTACGGGGGTTTCGATAACGACAGATATCATTTGCGGGTTTCCAGGCGAGACAGAGGAAGACCATGGAGAAACAAAGAAAATGCTGAAGGAGATCGAGTTTGACGGAATATTCGCGTTCAAGTATTCCCCGAGGCCCGGGACGGCTGCCGCCTCGATGGATGGACAGGTCATGGGTGAGGTGAAATCGAGAAGACTGAGCGAGATCCTAGAATTGCAGGACACTATCACGCTAAAGAAAAACGGGGGTCTCTCAAATACCGTGCAGGAGGTGCTCGTCGAAGGTTACAGCGAGACAGATCTCACCATGCTGAGCGGAAGGACTCGTGGAAATAAGATTGTGAATTTCATGGGAGATTCGTCTCTTATAGGTAGCCTTGCTATGGTGAGGATTACAGAAGCTAAGAAACACTCCCTCGAGGGCGTTGCCTCATGAAAGTCGCCGTATTGACCCTCGGATGCAGATCAAATCAGGCAGAGAGCGCACAGATAGAAGCTGGTTTTCGGGCAAATGGATATAGCATTGTATGCCTTTCTGAAAGACCCGACCTTTGTATAATAAATACCTGTTCCGTTACCTCAAAGAGCGACTACCAATCGAGACAGCTCATCAGAAGGGCTCACAAATCAGAAGCGAGAGTGATAGTGACCGGTTGTTATGCGGAGCTGAATAGAGATTCCGTCCTCTCTATGGATGGCGTTTCAGCCATCGTCAGGAATGGAGATAAATTAAAGATCATCGATGAGATAACAGGAAAAAATGTTAATGCCCCTTCACATTCCGAAACAGGCGGTAGGAGCCGCTTTACCCTGAAAGTTCAGGACGGATGTAATCAGTCATGCAGCTATTGTGTCATCCCGAAGGCGAGGGGATATTCCCGTAGCATTCCCCTGGAAAATGTCGCTCTCCTTGCGGAAGAAGTATCCTCTCTCTACAATGAGATTGTTCTTACAGGAATTAATTTAGGGACTTATGGTTATGACCTCATACCTAAAGTTACTCTTTCAGATCTGCTCAGGGTCTTACTCAGTTCAACAAGCATCACAAGGATACGGCTAAGCTCTCTAGAAGTTAGCGAATTAACTGAAGACCTGATAGAACTTCTCGCTGATACAAGGATATGTAATCATCTCCATATACCGTTACAGAGCGGAGACGACAAAATACTCACTACCATGAACAGAAACTATGACGTTCGAACCTTTGTCTCGAGAATTGATCATATCGCAACGAAGATACCCGATGTCTCTATCGGGACAGACGTGATTGTCGGATTTCCCGGGGAAGGCGAGGCGGGATTTCTTAACACAGTCACCGTATTGAAATCTCTCCCTCTCACGTATTTCCATATTTTCCCATACTCCCGGAGAAACGGCACGCAGGCTGCAATGATGGCAGGTCAGGTCGATGAAAGTATTAAGAAAGAACGATGTGCGCTTCTTCTCTCATTGTCGAATGAGAAAAGAAGCGCTTATATGACGCGGCAGATCGGTAAACTCCTTGATGTCCTAGTGGAGAAGCGATATGAAGATGGTTCCTTCACCGGGACAGCCGCCAATTATCTGAAGGTGAGGGTGATTATGGAGAATGCTGGCCCCAAGGAGATTGTCAATATTAAGGTTGCGGGCCATGATGGTAAGTATCTCATCGGCGTTCCGATCGAAACGAGCTAACATATGATATATGAAGCATTTCTTCTCTGCCTAAATCCTGCTCAAAAACGTTAGGACCATTGACCATCAAGTTGCTCATGAAAGATTAAACGGGCTTAATAACATTTTACTAACAAATGATGTTCGTACTTAATGTCTGATAAGATATATTATGTAAAGTTCTGTATGCTTACATTATGCATTGTCCTTGCCTTGTGCATTCCGATATGCTACTATCCTACAGGGTCCCATAGTAGCCTGTCCTCCTTATGGCACGTTATATGTTCGAACGTGATGGGGACCTGTTTCTGCTCTATGAGGATGGCAATTTTCTTATTTCCTTCTCTCGTTCCAATCTCAGGGCTTCTCTCGAAAGTTTAAATCGATCCTCCCAGTGGGTTGGATGTATTGTGCGATTGCTGAATCAGAAATTTCCCCTGCCCCCTAAACCGCTTTTTGCTGACAGTTTTCAGAGGGCTTTACGTCTCTTAGGCGATAGAGGGCTGTCTGATTATCTTAG
>DASPUT010000009.1 GCA_035622735.1 Thermodesulfovibrionales bacterium
GGGTCATCATCGATCCCGCCTTCGAAATAGCGGCCACGGCGAAGGTGCTGAGCATTCCCCCGGAGACAACCATTGTGGTGAGACGATTAACGGACAATGGTCCGTTTTCTGATATGCGCAGGAAGAAGATCCTCCTGACCCAAAGGGGCGTCGCCTTTATAGAGTTTGAAGGAGAGAGACTTGACCTCTCGTGGCTCATGAAGAGACTCGGAGAGAGGGAAATCGCTTCGCTCATGGTCGAGGGCGGTTCTTCTCTGAATGCGCATGCCCTCCACGACGGGATCGTCGACAAGGTGCTCTTCTTCATCGCACCGAAAATTATCGGCGGCAAAGACTCCTCTCCGGCTGTCGGAGGGAAAACATTCCGCAGACTCGAAGATGCCTTTTCGCTGAGAGATGTGAAAGTCAGGAGATTGGGAAGTGATCTTCTTGTCGAAGGGTATTTATAGTCTTGAATAATCTCTTTCATTTAGCACAAGCTCCTTCTTCGTCTTGAGGACAAGGGGGGTAACTGTGCCGATCATGAAAACGACTCCTCCCACCAAGGCCCACGCTGCGCCTGGCTCTCTGTATATTTCAAGAAGAACCGCCCTTTCGGGGAATGCCCGGAGGTCTTTCACGTGAACACCAATGCCTTCGTGGAATGAAGGTCTGTTCGGCATAAGCACGCCTTCTCCCGCGATTCGTCCGCCTGTCCAATAGGAGATACTCACGGTCCCGTCACTCAGATACCCGTAAGAGTCAACAGATATCAGTATGTCTCGAACACTCAAGGCGGAACCGTTTGGCAACTGCAGAACCGTTCCCTCACGGGCAACAGCGAGACTCCTAAAGCCCCCTATCGAACTCATGAAATGTGCCAGAAACATGCAGAGAAACCCGATATGAATTATCTGCGGCGATATGAGAATGAGCCACCCCGCCACCTTTTTCTTGTTAAGCAGAGACTGGACGCTACAGACCAGGGTATTCACAGCCAACAAGGCGATAATAGCCATGGCCACCCACAACCACCACGTTGTACCCACTGGCGCCTGAACAATCCACTCCAGGAGGGGGAGAGCATGGATTGACTGAACCGCATTGTTTGCCGGCATAATACATGCCCCTGCAAAGAGCACAATGAGGAGAAAAAGAAGAAGCACCACCGATGTTTTCAAGGAACCGAGGACTTCCATGGGCCGTTTTATGATGATCCCTAAAGGGTGTGTGAGCTCTTCATGAGAAGGCTTGCCCCGAGATACGTGATAACTACAATGACAAAGCCTGTCATGCCTAATATCACGGAAGGGTTGCCAATCCACCACGATTGCAATCTGGCGTGGAGATACAGAGTGTGGAACAGCCACAAAATGCTTGTCCAGAGTTCTTTCGGCGTCCAAAGCCAGTACGTCCCCCACGCGAGGTAGGCCCAGACCCCGCCGAATATCATCGAAAATGAAAAGCAGCAATAACCGACAAGGATAGTCCTGTACTGCAAACCCTCTCCTAGCGTATCCCTCTCCCTCAGGCATGTTAATCCTATGATCGCTCCGATACCGAAAAGGGCATAGGAAAAAAAGGCGAGAACCACATGGAGCTCGAACCAGACCGTATCGAGTACCGGCGGCAGGGGTGTATTGTGCTGTTTTGCCATCAAGGCGAAAGCGGTCAGAACAGCCGAGAGAACGGCAGTGCTGCGAAAGAATAGCGGTTTTTTGAGAAGGACGTAAAAGGGGATCGTGAACGCCACGATAGCCGCAGAAAGAAAGGTGAGGGTATCATGAGGTCCCACAAGGGGAAGCCTGCCCAAGGCCACGCCCCTGAAAAGCAGGTAGCCGGCCTGAGGGACAAGGCCCACGTAGAGGAAAGGCCGTTTCCAAATCCCCAAGAGATAGAGGGGCAGAGCTGCAATGGCTATCCAGAGCATGAGACTATTTTACATCATCTCCCCATGGTTTCCTGAAGACGATCTTTATTTACTGCTTCAGTTGGTCGCCACTTGAAACCCTTCTCTTGTTACAGGTAATCTTAAGAATACCTTATGATAAAAGTCTTCTATTCACCGCCGGGTCTCAATGTTTCCGAAACGCTCTTCAGGTACGCCCTCAAGGATTATTCTCTCAATTCTTACCACGATTATTCGGGCATCCTTTCTGTAGTCCCCTCTTCACTCATGGCGCGTGAATCTCAGAAGATATTTCACAGACTTGTAGCCGGCGAGTCTCATGGAATATGCTACATCCCCCCTGATGTGGTGACTCTGGATCAGCTCGCAAGGAAGGTTTACGCACTCTTCGGAGACAAGAGGGTGCTGGATGATTCGCTTGTCCCCGTAATCCTTTCCCTGATCTCACGAAGAGGACTCGGTTTCTCATCACTCGTCGCGCACTTCATCCGGGACATCGACAACAGATATCCGGATCAAGGAATCGATGAGATCAGAGGAATCTTCGACGAGATTTTTCGAGACCTCGGCATCCCGGAACCGGCAGCGAACATCTGCATCGAGTCTCTTGACCTTTATGACAGATTCAAAACCTTTCTGGACGAGAAGGGTGTCGCGAGAAGGGAGGATCTACTCCGCTTCGGGAGGGACCGCTTTCCTCTGGTGTCGGGGAAAATCGTCATCATCAACGGATTTTATGATCCCGTCAACTCTGAAAGGGATGCCCTGAGGGCCCTGATCGAGCGCGCAGAGCTCTCCCTCATCGCGCTGCCCTTCGACCCGGAGCACAGCGGCCTGAGTGAAGGGTATATCAGTTTTCTGAAGGAGATCGCGCCGCTTGAGGAGATACCGATGGGTATAGCCCCTAAAGGGGAATCCCGATTGTCACTTCGCGACGCGGGTAGCCGTGAACGTCCGGACGGCGACCGTTTTGTTTATCACCCCTATTCCGATCCCGAGGAAGAGGTCGAGGGAATCGCGAAGAAGATAAAATCTCTTGCTCTCTCGGAAAGGTTCGGTCGGCTCGAAGAAATTGTTGTCGCTTTTCCCGATCTCCCCCGATACGCCCCTCTCGTCGAACGGGTCTTCAGGCGATACGGCATTCCTTTCGTTCTCTCCCTGCGAAAACCCCTCGGCATGCGAAGGAGGTTCCTCGACCTCATCTGCCTCCTCGTATCCGTGGCGGGCAACTATCCGCGATTGAAATTCGCGCAGTTCCTCGCTTCCGACGCCTTCACGAAAATTCCCGAGGCCCTGAGGCGGTGCGTTCCCCTCTTTTCCCTCCAGTCAGGGATCGTATCCGGTAAGGAGTCATGGCTTTCCCTGATCGCCGAAGGCTCTGAGGCGATAGACATGGAGCGACTCCCGAAAGATGAGATCGAGAAAGGTCTTCTCTGGGTCTTCGACAAATTAGAGATCCTCGAGGAGCACAGATCCGGCTCGACGTTTCATCTCTACGGGGATATGCTCGGGAACCTTCTCGATGAATTCGGCTTCATAGCGGTACTGCCCTACGTCCCGGCTGGGGGGAATGAATCCGGAGGTCCTTTACCGGAGGAAAAGAAGGCCTTTCAGGAGGTCATGGAACGCCTTTCCCTGCTCGGTGAACTCTATCCGGGAAGTGTCAGCCTCACTGAATTCACCCAAGTGCTCGCTCATCTCCTCAATGCCTCACCGGTTGAGGAAAAGGGTTACGGCGTCAGGGTCATGGATTTCTTTGAGGCGCCTGGATTGTCTCCCGGATTTCTCTACCTCGGAGGACTCACTGACAGGGCGATGCCGAGGAGACAGGAGACCGACTATTTCCTGCCCGACAGCGCCAAGAAAAGGGCCGGTTTTACCCACCTCGATAAGTATCTTGAACTCCAGAGGTTTATCTTCTCCCGTCTCGCAACCTCCTCAATGAATATCCATCTCTCCTATCCCCAAACAGATGGAGAAGACACGCTTCTTCACTCTTCGTTCCTCTATTCGGGAGAAGAGATGAAGGAGGATATCCCCGGAATATTTTCGAAGGAGGAGCAGCTCACGAGAACCGGCAGCAGACCCCTTGCGTCGCGCATAACGGAAGTGAGAGACGCCTCCCATGGATCACGCTTCCGGGCGTATCTGAAGGTTACGGACGTCGATGCCTACAGGTTCTGTCCGAGAAAATTCTTCATTGAACGGGTGGCCGAGATGTCGCCCCTCTCCGTGAAGGAATATGAGGTCGAGGCGATAACCCTCGGAAACATCCTTCATAGAATCATGGAGAAGATTATACCGCAGCCGATGAAGGACCTCGAGAATCTCGGCACGAGAGCGGCAGAAATCGCAGAGGGCGTCATCGGCGAAAAGAAGATAGGCGATTACTGGAAGGCGCTCATCAGGGACACGTTTCTCGAGATACTGCCTGATATCATCGAGAGAGAACGCGAAATACGGGCCGAGGGGTATGTATCAAGCTCTGTCGAAAGATCCATCTCCGGCGAGCCTCTCGATGGGATAATGCTAAAAGGCAAGATAGATCGCTTCGACAGGATCGGCGATTCGGTCCAGATAATCGATTATAAAACAGGTGCGGCCGGTCTCAACTGCTCCCAGGTTGTGAGGGGGAATGAAAACCTCCAGCTCTTCCTCTATGCGGCGATCCTGAAGAGCCAGGGTTATCGGGTGGAGCGGGTCGGAGTTTACTCTCTCAAGGATGTTCGGATCAAGTGGTGCCCGTCGGTGAGGGCATGCAGGGGCGGTGACAGGGGGACGATCGATGATTATATCGTCGCTTCCCTCGGCTTCCTTGAAGAGGCGGCGCGGGGGCTGAGGGCGGGGGATTTTACGGCAAGGCCGCTCCAGGAGTATAACTGCAGGAACTGTCATGAGTACTCCCTCTGCCCCTACATCCAACAATGATTTTTGAAGATCGGAGGAATCGTCGTGAAGTCCTATCGTAAAGAACTCTCCTTCACTACTCCTGCGAGGAAGGCGTTTATCAATATCACTCCTCATGTGGAGGCATGCCTGAGGGAGAGCGGCGTCAAGGACGGACTTGTGCTCGTCAACGCGATGCATATCACGGCATCGGTTTTTATCAATGATGACGAATCCGGGCTCCATCACGATTTTGACGTCTGGCTCGAAAAGCTCGCACCCCACGAACCGGTGAAGCAATATCAGCATAATGTCGGAGAGGATAATGCCGATGCCCATCTCAAACGGCAGATCATGGGGAGAGACGTCGTCGTAGCCATAACCGACGGAAGGCTGGATTTCGGTCCCTGGGAACAGATTTTTTACGGTGAGTTCGACGGAAGACGAAAGAAGCGGGTCCTCGTAAAGATTATCGGGGAATGACCATGAAAAGAATGAAAGACAGGCAGTCACATGAGCGGGTTCGGCAATGAACGAGAGTTACCTTGACATAACGAAGAGCGTGCTGATCTCCTCTCCTGCCGGTTCGGGGAAGACCGAGAAGCTTGCGAGGAGATATATCGCGCTCCTCAAGAACGGTTCGGAGATCGAGAGGATTCTTGCCATCACCTTTACCGATAAGGCCGCTGCGGAGATGAAGGAGCGGATCATAAAGATTCTGAAGGCCGAAGACCCCGACATGTTCGCTGCGATACGTAACCGGATGCCGAGGACTCGAATCTCGACAATACATTCCTTCTGTCTCAGACTCCTAAAAAGGTTCTGCCTCGATCTCGGCATAGACCCGGCCTTGGAGGTGATGGACAGCTTTCACGCCGACACCCTCTGGTCTGAGGCGGTCTATGAATCCCTTCTCGAAGACGGTTTATCAGGTGAAAAGGCGTTCTATGAACTCATCAGGCACAAGGGGATTAAAGGCTGGAACAAGCTCTATGCCGTACTCTGGGAACTCCACGGCAAGAGGCCCCATATCGAACTCGGGATCAAACAGATGGTAGAGACCGAAATTGACGGGAAGTCATGCGACCGTCTGCCGCCTGACCACCCGGAAAGGATAATTACCCTTTATTGCCGGTGTCTCGACCGTTACCGGAAGAAAAAGATCGAAAGGCATCTTCTCGATTACAGCGATCTTGAACTGATGGCGTATGAGGCGATTTCGAGAAATCCGGAATGGCAGAACATCCTCTTTTCCTTCGACGAACATACGGACCATATCCTCGTCGATGAATTTCAGGACACGAGTTCCCTCCAGTGGAAACTCATCGACAAGCTCACCGAAGAATGGCGTTCGGGCGCCGGCCGTAAGAGAAGTTCCGGTATAAAGCCGTCGATATTCCTCGTAGGGGATGACAAGCAATCCATCTATTCATTCCGCGGCGCCAACGTCTCTCTCTTTAAGAACGCACGAAGGCATCTCGCCGAATGGCTCGGTGAAGAGTACCATTTCATTGAGGTTAAGGAAAACTACCGCAGTCTTCCCCCAGTCGTGAAATTTGTGAACGCCCTTTTCGAAAAAGTGATGCCGACCTCCCTCTATGAGGAGGAGAGGATAGAATACACGCCCTTTGAGGCAACACGGCAGTGCGCCGATGTCGGCGGAAGCGGCGTAGAACTCCTCCTCATCGACAGCGCGGAGGGAATGCGGGAAACGAGAAAGGCCGAGGCGTCGGTCATTGTTGAGAAGATGAAGGGATTACA
>DASPUT010000010.1 GCA_035622735.1 Thermodesulfovibrionales bacterium
GGTGTCGGTGTGGGCGTAGGAGTCGGCGTCGGTGTCGGGCACACAAGTGTGCTGCCATGGCCGCCGGGGTAGAGGTTCTGATTGATCATCTGCAAGAATGTGTAACCGGTGCATGGTGACGCAGAATTCGCTATGGTATCCATCGCTCCGCTGGGGTCTGAGGAATGTGTCGAAACATTCCCAAAGGCAGTTCCGTAAGAATTCCGGGATCCGCCTCCGGTTACTGCGAGGTGACAGACCCCGCAATCCCAAGCCTTGCCATACTTGCTGTTAAAGGCGTCCAGATAGCTCGAAAAAGCGTCCGCCTTTGGGACCACCCCTACTATTCCTACAACAAATGCGGCAACTACCACTGAGATACTGATAAACGTCTTCTTCATTCTACCTCCCTTTTTTGCTCGTGATGAGCTGTAATTTATCTCTATCGCTTTATATCAACCTGCTTCTCAGCAGGGTTAAACGACAGAGTAGTCTAACTTCCGAAAATGAACTTACGATGAAATAGGAATGAAGCATATTTCATCGTCATCAGGCCAGTGGCGGTCGTACTAAAGCATCGATATATCATTCCCCGTTGTAGGGAATGCCTGATTTCGACGGCAGTCCGGCACAAGAGAAAAAGGGCTCTCGATGCGGTTTCCTTCTCTGTTTCGGCGCAACGCGTCGTAATACCAATGCCGGGGTTTTATGCGACAGGCCTGATGTGATAAAATGAACAACCGATTGAAGGGGGACCGAATAGATTCAGATGAGCGACATCACCGGCATAGCAGCAAAGGTTCTGAAGACGGAGGCGGAAGCCGTCCTCGCGCTCGCAGGAAGACTGAACAGCAATTTTGAAAGAGCGATAGAGATTATTTCGGGGAGCAGGGGCAGGGTCATCGTCACTGGCATGGGGAAATCGGGTCTTGTTGGAAAGAAGATTGCGGCGACGCTCGCATCAACGGGCACCCCGGCATTCTTCCTCCACCCTGCCGAGGCAAGCCACGGTGACCTCGGCATGGTAACATCCGATGATGTCATCATCGCCATATCGAACAGCGGAGAGACAGAGGAGCTCCTCTGCCTCATACCCTTTCTGAAACGCTTTAACCTCAGCCTCATCGCGATGACAGGCGATCCCGACTCGACCCTCTCTCAGGCGGCGGATGTCAGCCTCGATGTTTCCGTCAAGGAAGAGGCCTGTCCTCTCGGCGTCGTCCCGACGGCTTCGACGACCGCCACGATGGCTTTGGGTGATGCGGTCGCCATCGCCCTCCTCACAAAGAGGGGGTTCCGGGAAGAGGATTTTGCGCTCTTTCATCCGGGCGGCAGCCTCGGGAAAAAACTCTTCATCCAGGTCAAAGACCTCATGCATACGGGAGAGGGGCTTCCCCGTATATCTCCCGATACCCCTATGATGAACGCGGTCGTCGAGATATCATCAAAGAGGCTCGGCCTCACCATAGTTACGGATCCTGACGACAAGATCCTGGGCGTTGTCACAGACGGAGATTTACGGCGTGGAATAGAGAAATGGGGGAAGGCGGTCTTTGACATGAAGGCGAGAGAGGTCATGACAAAAGAGCCGAAGATCATCTTGGAAGATGAACTCGCAGCAAAGGCCCTATCGCTCATGGAAAAGTATTCCATAACATCCCTCGTAGTACCTGACAGAGAGGGCAGGCCAAAGGGTATAATCCATCTCCATGACATCCTCAAAAAGGGAATCGTCTAGCCTGCACGAATGCCGGGTCTAACGTTCCGCATCGGATCAATGGCAATAGCCTTTCTGAATATGCCTCCGGACCTTCATCAACCTGCCTGAATCCTGCTCTTGAGCCGGATATCTCCTCCCCGTTACGGTTTTATGGATATGGCGGGTCGGAAGGACTTCCATCCTTTACTGAAATTAACAAGAGACCAACATCCATTTCACAACAAAAAATTAGTCAAATCAAGGGGTTATATTTTACCGTATTTTTTCCTTGACAGGCACAATATATTGTGGTTTAATTAACGAAATTTCACAATTAATACTATATACCGGATATAATAGACAGACAGTTAGCAGTTATTATTTCCAGAAAATAAGCATAATTTCAAGGAGGGGATTATGGCAGTATCACACTTTACTTTATCACCAAACGCCCTGAAGGTTCTCGAAAAGAGATATCTCAAAAAGGACGAAAACGGGAAGATCGTAGACAACCCCGAGGAGATGTTCCGAAGAATCGCAAAGGCTATTGCGTCTGCCGACCTGCGGTACGGCAGGTCTCCGGACGAGGTCGCAAAGACGGAAGAAGAATTCTACGACTTGATGACGTCCCTCGTCTTTCTTCCGAACAGCCCCACCCTCATGAACGCCGGGAGAAGTCTCGGACAGCTCAGCGCATGTTTTGTCCTACCCGTTGATGACTCAATGGAATCGATATTCGATGCGGTGAAAAACGCCGCGATAATCCATAAATCAGGCGGGGGTACCGGTTTCAGCTTCTCGCGGCTGCGGCCGAGCGGCGATGTGGTCGGCTCCACAAAGGGGATATCATCGGGGCCCATATCCTTCATGACGGTCTTCGATACCGCAACGGAGGCGGTAAAGCAAGGCGGAACGCGGCGCGGCGCAAACATGGGGCTGTTGCGGGTAGATCATCCCGATATCCTCGACTTTGTCAAATGCAAGGACGAAAACACAAAACTCAACAACTTCAATATATCAGTCGGCCTGACAGAAGAATTCATGAAGGCCCTCGCGGAAGATGGGGAATACGAACTCCTGAACCCGAGGACAAAGCAGGTGTCCTCCAGGCTCAAGGCGCGGGAGGTCTTTACCCACATCGTCAACCATGCATGGAAAAACGGCGAACCCGGGATCGTCTTCCTCGACAGGCTCAACGCCTCGAACCCCACGCCCCTCATCGGCGAGATAGAATCGACGAACCCCTGCGGCGAACAACCCCTCCTCCCCTATGAGTCCTGCAATCTCGGTTCGATAAACCTCGCAAAGATGGTTGTGGGAGACCTGGGGATTGATCGAGAACGGTTGAAGCAGACCGTCTGGGGGGCGATCCACTTCCTCGATAATGTGATCGAGGTGAACAGGTATCCCCTCCGGAAGATAGAGGAGATGACAAAGGCAAACAGAAAGATAGGTCTCGGCGTAATGGGCTGGGCTGACATGCTCATCCAACTCGGGGTCCCCTATAACTCCGCAGGAGCGGTGCAACTGGCAGAGGAAGTGATGGGGTTCATTCAGACCGAAGGGAGAAAGGCATCCATAGCACTCGCGGAGGAACGCGGGACCTTCTCCAATTATCACGGCAGCATATACGACGGCAAGCTGCCCATGAGGAATGCTACGATAACGACAATCGCGCCCACGGGAACCCTCTCGATAATCGCCGGCTGTTCATCGGGTATAGAGCCGCTCTTCGCGGTCTCCTACGTGCGGACGGTCATGGAAGGGACGAAGCTCATCGAGGTCAATCCTCATTTTGAGAAGGTCGCGAGAAACCGTGGCTTCTGGTCCAGGGAGCTCATGGAGAGGATCGCCGAAAAGGGGACGATCGAGGGGTTTGAAGAGGTCCCCGAGGATGTGAGGAAGGTCTTCGTGACGGCCCATGACATAACACCAAGGGAACACATCACGATGCAGTCGGCATTCCAGAAATATGTGGACAACGCGGTTTCGAAGACCGTCAACTTCCCCCATCATGCGGGACCGAAGGATGTGGAAGACGTCTACCTTCTCGCGTACAGCCTCGGTTGTAAGGGCGTCACCGTATACCGGGACGGATCGAGGGAAGAGCAGGTTCTCTCAACGGGCACGACGAAAGAGGCGCTCCAGAAACCGGCCGTCCCTCATGCCCAAAAGATCATGCCGAAGAAAAGGCCTGAAATGATAAGGGGGTCGACGCGACTCATGAAGACAGGCTGTGGAAATCTCTATGTCACAATAAACGAGGACGAGCAAGGCCACCTCTTTGAACTCTTCACCTCGATGGGCAAGGCGGGAGGGTGTGCATCGAGCCAGGCAGAGGCGATCGGGAGACTCGTGTCCCTCGCCTTCAGGTCCGATATCGACCCCACTGAAGTCATTAAGCAGCTCAAGGGCATCTCTTGTCATCAGCCTACCTGGTGCGATGGAGGCAAGATCCTCTCCTGTTCCGACGCGATCGCCAGGGCCGTCGAGAAGTACTCTATGACGACTGACAAGGGAAACGGCAACGGCCACAAAAAGGAGAGCCACGAGATAATGCTCATGGGCGCCTGTCCCGAGTGCGGCGGCGCTGTCGAGCATGAAGGCGGCTGTGCGGTCTGTCACAATTGCGGCTTCACGAAGTGCGGCTAAGGAGTAGAACATGAACAGAGGTAACGGGAAGAAGTCCTTCAGAAGACCGCCCTGGGACGAGTATTTCATCGAGATAGCAATGGTCGTTTCGTCCCGCTCGACCTGCCTCCGGAGAAGATACGGCGCGGTCATCGTGAAAGACCACGTGATTGTGAGCACCGGTTACAACGGCGCGCCGCGGGGCTCGACGAATTGCGTCGATCGCGGGACCTGCAAGAGGCAGGAACTCAATATCCCGGCCGGAGAACGGTACGAACTCTGCGAGGCGGTGCATGCGGAGCAGAACGCGATCATCAACGGCTCACCGGAGCGGATGAAGGACGCGACAATCTACGTTGCGGGATTTGAGGAAGGTGATATCTTCGCGGAAGGCAAACCCTGTCTCCTCTGCAAGAGGATGATCCGGAACGCGCAGATAACGCAACTCGTATACCTCACAAAGGACGGGGGTATCGTGCGGGTGAACGACCTCAAGGAGTTCGATACGCCTCCCGCGAATGTCGAGATGGATGAGCGGACAGAAGGCGGCTAGGAGGTGCCCGGCTCCGTGAAGAACAAAGAGAAGAATCGTTCATGAGGTATGGCGGAAAAACCGTGCGGACATCAAGAGGTTCTGTAGGGCAGTCGTGGAAACATTGGCGCTGTAATGTGGTGAATACTTCAATCGAAGGGCTCGGGAGAGGGGAATAGGGACATCGACGGATAGCAATGAAGTTCCTTCGTCTCGATGACATAGCCGAAGAGTCGGTCTCTCACAATCCGCAAGTGAAGAAAAGGGTCATGCTCAGGAAGGGAGACGTTCCCCACCTCACCGTTTTCGCGCGGGCCGTCTTTCCGCCGGGAGAGATTGCGGTGTCTCATGCACACGCTGATATGAGTGAGGTCTTTTTTGTCGAATCGGGCAAAGGCCATATCAGCGTGAATGGGAAAGAATACAGCCTCGAAAAGGCAAGCTGTGTTGCCGTGCTGCCGGGTGAGGCCCACGAGCTCGCCAATTCCTCGAAGGAAGACCTCGTCATCGTCTATTTCGGTATAAGCGCCTAATGAAGAGGCTTTCGAGACATGAGGTGGTGAAGCTCGTCGAGACGACCGGGGACTGTAGAGGCTTTGACCTCTCGGGTCTTGATCTCAGCGGTCTCGACCTCATCGCCGTGGACTTCAGGGGTTCGAACCTGAGGGGCGCGAACATGAGCAAGGCGAACATGAGCCGGTCCCTATTCGATGAGACCGACCTGAGCGGGAATGATCTCGGAAGCTCGAATTTCACCGGCTCCTCCTTCAAGAGAGCGAATCTCGGGCGAAGCGACCTCACCTTCTCGACCGTCACCGGCGCTGACTTCTCCGGCGCGAACCTCCGGAAGGCCGACTTCACGAGCGCGAAGCTTTCAGGGGCTGTCTTCAAGGGCGCCGATCTCGCTGAAGCCAACCTCCAGATGACAGACGGGGCCATGGCATGCTTTGCCGGAGCTAACCTCTCCGGAGTGAGCCTCCGGGGCGCAAGCATGGTCGGTGCTGACTTTTCAGAGGCTAGCCTCCTTGGCGCGATGCTCCACGGGACCGACATGAACGCGGCGAACCTCTCGTCAGCCGACATGAGAAAAGCAAGGCTCATCGAAACGACACTCGTCGGGGCAGATCTGAAAAACGCCGACTTGAGGACAGCCCTCTTGACAAACCCTGACATGACCAGGGCAAACCAGGAGGGAATCAGGACCGGCTCGATCCTCGAAGACTTCGAAAAAGACGATGATCCGGAGAAAGATTAAAGGGAAAGGCTCTCTTCGGCGCAACTCTCGCCATGAAATAAGTTTCATCACTCCTTCACGATTTTTTCATTTTTCCTGCGTATACTCATGCTGTTATTCTGGTCAAGGGATGTTGAAAGAAAACCCTGTCTGAACGAAATTTTGGGAGGCAGAGATGAAAATACTGAGAAGAACCCTCACAGGACCGATCATCGCATGTTCACTGATTCTTCTTTCCGCAGTCTATTCCTGGGGCTCATCGACTACTGCTGAGGGAGTACCCCGGCAGGGAACAGATCTTCACAGTAAAGAATTGAAGAAAGACTCCGCAATGGCCAAAATCCTGCCGGTACTCGAAAGCAGAGTCGGTGATCAAAAATTGCTCGAAAGGGCGAAGGATAAGCTCGCCCTCATGGATGAGGCTGAAATCCGTCTCATAGCTTCTCTCTGCGAGCGGATATCCCTCGACAGAGGCACGCCCGATGCGGATATCGCCTTCCTGCTCGTCACCGCTCTCATCGTTCTCTCCTGATTCTCTTCGGCACGGAATCCGCTGCCGATAATTCCTGAAAGAATACCATGGAGGTGCACGTGTTTAAGAACTTAGTTCATATTCTCTATCACCTTGTGGTCGTTGTCCTGAGCGCGGCCGCCGCACTGTCACTGCCCTTCGCGGTCAGATTTGTTGCTCAAAAGTATCTCGTCTACTGGTCGTTCATCGAGCACGAGCAAATCTTCCTCGTCGCTGTTGAAATAGCGGTAGCGGTATTTCTCATTATCTCGTTCAACTATATGAAGAGAAGCTGGAAGGACAGGAAGGCGTCGGGAATGGCCATGGCTGCCGGTCTGTTTCTTGTGGTCCGTCCAAAAGGACTCTTTACGCCGAAACGGGTGAGGAAATTCAAGGAGAGGCAGGGTTTTGCACGGGACGTTATGATAATCGGTTCAACGGGATCACGGACCTTCGCCGATCCCGCCGGAGACCTCCACCAGGTTATCAGAAATTGCCGTGAAGCAAAGATAATGCTGCTCAACCCTTTCAGTGAGGGCGCACACACGCGCGCGAGGAGTATCGACGATCCCGCAATCACGCCGGAGGGCTTTAGAGATCAGATTCTGGAAAGCATCGATTTTCTCAAAGGGCTGAAGGCGGCTCAGAAGAATGTGAGGCTTAAGCTTTATCAGGACAAACCTCTCCTGAAGATAGCGATTTTCGGAGACTACCTCTCCGTCATGCATTATCATGCAGGGCTCGACGTTCGGAACATGCCCGAATATGTATTCACGCATCAGCAGAATCCCGGCGGACTCTACCTCCCTTTTTACCAGTATTTCCTCTCACGCTGGCAGGATCCGGATATCCCCGAATATGAGCTCGATACCGACGATCTCGTTTACAGGGACAGGACGGGGAACGAGATCAGGAGAGAACCTTTTGCCAGAGCAGAGAGCGGAGGAGACCTCATGAACGTGGGTTGAGGATGAACCGGTTCTCTCGGGAGCAGGACATTTTCGGAAATCGCAAAAAGAAGTTGACAAAAGGGAATGAGATCTATAAGCTATGCCTATAAATCTATTTGATATTTTAATCTTTAGGAGAAGAAAATCTGAGAAGTCTTTTTATCTGAAATAGTTTCCCTTGTTTTTCGGATTGCCGGCTTCCGATACGGTACTAATGTGATGAACCCAGGTGGTCCGAAAGACTCAAACAAGACCGATAAGAGAAAGGAGGTGAAGTGAATGAAGAGAATAGTCGCGATAGTTATCGCCATCGTCTTCGTCCTCGGTATCGTCGCAATCGGCTTTGCGGCGGAGAGCAAGTGCGGATCATGTCATAAGGGCGACAAGGCTCTGGACAAGGTCGTAGCAAAAAAGAATATCAAGACCACGGCTGATCTCATGAAGGCCGTAAAAGAAGGCCCGACCGCTAAGATGCATGCCAAATTTACCGACGACGATATAAAGGCAGAAGCGAAAACCCTTAAACTCGCAGAATAAAGAGGGGCGCAAGAAGTGTGGAAGGGGGTTCCGGAATATCCGGGACCCCCTTCATATATCTGTCAGGGCTGTTCTGAACCCTTCACTTACTTGACCCTCGCACCCGGCTTCACTTCCCTTCCGGGAGTGAGGACCGAACAGGTCCCATCTTCATCGGTCGCGGCAAGAAGCATGCCGCGGGATTCTATTCCCATGAGTTTAGCCGGTTTCAGGTTTGCCACAACAATTATCTCACTCCCTATAAGGTCTTCAGGGGCATACGATTTCCCTATTCCCGCGACCACCTGTCTCTCTTCACCGATATCCACTTTCAACCTTATCAGCTTATCGGACTTTTCGACTCGTTCGGCGGCTATCACCCTGCCGACCTTCAACTCCACCTTTGCGAAATCCTCTATGCCGATCGTCTCGTTGCTGCCCTCGAGACTCACCGGATTCTTCTCTTTTTGTTGTTCTTTCTTCTGAGTCTTCTTCTCGGTCTCCTCTATTCTCGGGAAGAGCTGCTCACCCTTCGACACCGTCACCGCGTAATCCGGATACCAATTCCATCCGAATATCGCGCGATCCATAATACCGCCTTCTTTCCCGGCTTTCTCCGGGCTCCGTTCGATCTCCTCCGTCAGAGACCGAAGGCCCAGCTGCTTCCAAATCGTCCCTGCCGCACGGGGCATAAACGGATAGAGCAGGAGTGACGTGAGTCTGAGCGCACTCCAGACGTCGGAGAGGACAAGTTTCAGCGCCCCGGGATCGGTTTTCGCGAGCCTCCAGGGCTCGGTCTGCGCGATATGGTTATTCGCCGCCCTCACAATAGCCCATATCTGTTCCAGTATGAGATTGAACTGCAGACGCGCCCACGCATTTTCATCAAGGGCCTTTGCGCCGGCATTTACACAAACCCCGGGCAAGTCCTCCAGGGTCATGCCTGATGAGAAAGTCCCTTCAATCGATCCCCCGCCGTATTTCTCGGCCATCGTGAGAAACCTGCTCAGGAGGTTGCCGAGGTCATTGGCGAGATCGGTATTCGTTCGCCTTATCAGGGCACGTTCGGAAAAATCGCCGTCGAGTCCGAAGGGCACTTCCCTGAATAGAAAATACCTGAATGCATCCACGCCGTATTTATCGACCATGGCATGGGGGTCCACAACATTGCCGAGAGACTTGGACATCTTCCTTCCCTCAACGGTCCACCAGCCATGGGCGAAGATATTTTCGGGCAAAGGCAACCCGAGAGCCATGAGCATGGTTGGCCAGTAAACGGCATGAGTTGTGAGAATGTCTTTGCCGACGATGTGATGAGAAGCGGGCCACCAGAATTCACCGTCCCTGGCTTTTTCCGCACCGGGGGAAAGGTATCGAGTTGCAGAAAAATAATTGACGAGGGCATCGAACCAGACGTAGGTTGTGTAGCCTTCATCAAAGGGAAGGGGGATACCCCATGAGAGCCTCTGTCTCGGCCTCGATATACAGAGGTCGCCGAGGGGATTGTTCCGGAGAAAGCCGAGGACCTCGTTTCTCCTCGTCTCCGGCATGATGAACGACGGATGGTCTTCGATATAAGCGACGAGTCTCTCCTGGTATTTCGACATGAGGAAGAAATAGTTTTCTTCGACAATGCGTTCAACCGGCCTCCCGCAGTCGGGACAGTTGCCGTCAATCAGGTCTTTTTCCGTCCAGAACCTCTCATCCGGGGTACAGTACCAGCCGGAGTACTCCCGCTTCTCGATCTCCCCCCTATCCCAGAGCATCTGCATGAGTCCCTGTACGGTCTTCACATGCTCGATATCGGTCGTGCGAATGAAGGCGTCATGGGATATGTTGAGTCTTGCCCATAGGCTCTTGAAATTAGCCACCATGCTATCAGCATGTTCCTTGGGACTGCGTCCCTTTTCACTGGCCGCCTTTTCGACCTTCTGTCCGTGCTCGTCCGTTCCGGTCAGGAAGAAGACCCTTCTGCCGAGCATTCTGTTCCGCCTTGCCAGGATGTCCGCGGCAACCGTTGTGTAGGCATGCCCGATGTGAGGGATGTCATTCACGTAATAGATGGGTGTTGTCACATAGAATTCTTTTTTCATTTCCGGAATTTTCTCCTTCGCCGTTTCCTCCGGTGAAATTTTCCCTCCTGCGCTTTTTCACCGGACTGCACTTCAGATGTTTCCGGCCGGACTTCTTCGCTCCGCAGTTCTTCCTGAGCAGTCCGGTCAGCCGCACCCGCACGGTGGGTCTCTTTCGGAGCCTGCCTCGCGGAATGGCCGCGAATCTCCCGTCCATCACCCGAGCGGAAGTGAGGCTTCTGCCTTCCCGTCTCCTTCCGGGAACGCTCGGAAATCGGCACTACAGGCTCCTTTCGTGCCGGAGGAGCGGGAGCTTCTTCGATAAGCGCCATCTGCCCTTCTTCAGTGCCTTCTTCCAGCCGCGCCGTCTCATCCTCCGTCCGCTTACCCCCTTCTCCCTTTTCACTTTCGCCGTATTCATACCCGAGACAGCACATGAGTCTTCCGCAGACGCCTGAAAGCTTATTGGCGTTCAGGACAAGCTCCTGCCTCTTGGCCATGCGAATGGATATCGGTTCGAAAGAGGTGAGGAATGTCTTACAGCAGAGCTCTCTGCCGCATATGCCGATGCCTCCCACGATCTTCGACGCGTCCCTCACGCCGACCTGTCGCATCTCTATACGCGTTTTGAATTTGGCTGCCAGGTCTTTGACGAGCTCCCTGAAATCTATTCTCCCGTCGGCGGTGAAGTAAAAGATAAGCCTCTTCTTATCGAGAGTCACCTCGGTGCATATCATCTTCATCGGAAGGCCCCGCGCCATTATCCGCTCGATGCAATAGGCCATCGCCTCTTCCTCAAGGGCCTTGTTCTCGGATTTCTGCCGGAGATCGTCCTCGGTAGCCTTTCTCAAGACTTTCTTTAGCTCCTTTGCCGCGGTATCGAGGGAATGTTTCTCGACCACGACATTGCCCATGCTGAGACCGAGTTCAGACTCGACCACAACAAGATCCCCCTTTGAAACCTCGACGCCGTTCACTTCGAAGTCGTATATCTTGCCGCAGCTCTTGAACCGTATCCCGACAACATCAGGCATCGTTCGCTCCCGGGCGGGGAATAAAGAAAGCGGTCTCTCTTTTTCGTTCCATCATGATACTATGTTTCTGAGAACAGACGCTGTATAGTTCCACGTTATCCCCTTATTGAGATTAAAATCGAGTTTTCTCTTCAGGCGGGTCAGGGCATCGAACGATTCCACGAGAGCGCGAATATCCGCCCTCGCACCCGCCTCCGAAAGACCCCTTATGTCAGGACTGAAGAGCATCCCTTCGTCATGCGTAAGCTGCAATACCGCAACGTCCCTTAAGAAGATAACCGCCATATCGAGCCATCGTTCCATCTCGTCCCTGTCAGCCCAGGTTTCATGTTGCCCTCCGGTCACACTCCTGAGGATACCGACGAACCGTTCCTGCTCTTTGAGGAGGTCAGAAGAAAGGGCAAGTCCCGGCCTGCCCATCGAGAGCCTGATTCGAGCAGGGAGATCCGAATCGGCCCCAGAAGTGCGCGTCACAGCCCTCTTGTCCGTCGCGCACCTGGAGGCAGCCTCCCTCCTGTCGACCAACCTGATGACTTCCCCGCAGGCGGCCCCCGAAAGGGGGGTGAAGAGGAGGCGAGAGCACCTCGAGCGTATCGTCTCGGGCAGCCTGTCAGGGTTCGATGCTATCAAAATAATGAGACTATCTTCCGGAGGTTCTTCCAGGGTCTTGAGAAATGCGTTTGCAGCGGACTGATTCATCGTATCAGCCTCATCGATAATAACGACCTTCTTCCTCCCTTCATGAGGCATCAATGAGAGGGCATCCTCTACCTCCCGGATCTCACTCACCCGTATCTCACCCTTGTCCGGAGAAATCATGATGACGTCAGGGTGCGTTCCTGAGTCGATCTTAAGGCATGAAACACAGGAATCGCATGAATCTTCCTGTTCTTCCTGACGCATGTCGGTCAGAGGAACTCTCTCACTCCCTCCGGCCGGGTCTGCCATCTCATCACGGTCTTTCAGGCAGTTTATCGCCTTTGCAAGATTGACCGCGGTGAACCTCTTCCCTATACCCGACTCGCCGGCAAAGAGGTAGGCAGAGGGCGTCCTCCTCCTCCTGAGTGTCCGGAGGAGGATACCGACAGCTCTGCCTTGTCCTATAACGTCTTTAAGCGCCATGAAACCTCTTGCTCCGTATATAATTATGCACGGCAATTTTGTCCTTCTCGGGTATAACTTTAATTATACCCTCACATGAAGATTCTTGACAAGGAGGCCTCCCCCTCGTTTACGGGCGTAATCCGCCGAACTTCAGAGTTTCTTCCCGCTGAACTTCGAGAGTTCCCTCAGCCTCTTCATGACGTGGACAAACCCGTCGATTCCGAGGGACTGAGGCCCGTCGCATAAAGCCTTCTGGGGGTCCGGATGCACCTCGACCATGATCCCGTCCGCACCGCAGGCCATTGCGGCGAAGCAGAGCGGCGGCACGTAATTCCTCGCTCCCGTGGCATGGGAGGGGTCAAGAATGATGGGCAGATGGGACCGTTCGTGAATAACCGGCACGGCGGAAATATCGAGGGTATTGCGGGTGGCATTTTCGAAGGTCCGTATCCCTCTTTCGCAGAGGATTACTTCCCTGCATCCCTCTGAAAGGACATATTCGGCGGACATCAGGAATTCCTGGATCGTCGTAGACATGCCCCTTTTCAAGACGATCGGCTTGCCGAATTTTCCCACCCTTCTGAGGAGAGAGAAATTCTGGACGTTCCTCGCGCCTATCTGGAGGACATCGGCATAGTCACCGACCAACTCTACGTCTTCCGGGTTGGTAATCTCGGTCACAAAGGGAAGGCCCGATTCCTTCCTGGCCTTTACGAGCAATTTCAGCCCTTCCTCCTCGAGCCCCTGGAACGCATACGGAGAAGTCCTCGGCTTAAACGCACCTCCCCTGAGCATCCTCGCTCCAGCCTTCTTAACTTTTATCGCTGTCTCGACGATCTGTCTTTCCGTTTCGACGGAACAGGGTCCGGCTATTACCCCGAAATATTCACCACCGAAAAGCGCACCGTCAACTTTGACAACCGTAGGCTCTCTCTTGATCTCCCTGCTGGCGAGTTTGTAAGGCTGGAGAATAGGGACCAACTTGTCGACGCAGGGATTGGCTTCCAGGGCCTCGAGCATATGTTTGTCCCGGTCGTCTCCCACGGCACCGATGACCGTCCTCTCGACCCCGAAGATGGCATGGGCCTTAAACCCCAGCTCCTCGATCTTCTTCATGATCTCTTCGACGGTCTTTTTTTTGCATCCCGGTTTCAAAACAATGATCATACGTCCTCCTTCATGAATAAAAAACCACAGGGCTCATCGCCTGTGGCTCTCTATTTTCCCGATCGTGCGGAAGATTACGAGCCTGCGGCCCCCCGCTGAGAAGGTCAACCCGACAAATCCCGGAAACGAACAGGTAATGCCGCAGGGCGTAGGCCGCTAACTGAGATTCATTTAAGCTTCTTGATAAACTCCTCAACGGGAAGAGCTGCGAGGGTCAGGAGCTGGACCGAACCTCTTGAGCCGATCTCAACCGACATCTTCATAATCGCGTCATTATTCGGCGCCTCCATGATGTTGACGAAATCATACGGTCCGAGGACTGCATACTGCTTATGAATCTTTATCCCCATCTCCTCAATCTCCTTGTTCACTTCAAGGATCCTATCCGGTTTCTGTTTGATCGTCTTACGCCCTTCATCGGTCAGAGTACTCAAGATTACATAAAATGGCATCGCACCCTCCTTTGTGATGAGCAAGACAGATATCCTGCTCAGGTTCATAGAATGGATATCGCTCGACCAATTCTTATTACTTTATACCGCTTTTGCGGGATGATGTCAATAAAGAATATTGATCGTGCATCGGCCTTGACAAGAATGATTCTAATATGATATTTATTATTTAATAGTAAGAAGTGCTGAAAGGACGACTGTTCATGGAGAAATACAAACAGATAGGGTTTAAACTGACGCCGCAGCGCCTGGCGATCCTTGGTTACCTTGATGGAAACAAGGATCATCCTTCGGCCGAGGATGTCTATCGGGCGGTATCAAGGAGGTTTCCGACCATGTCCCTCGCGACCGTCTACAATACGCTCGAGGCGTTGCGACGGCGCGGAGGGGTTGCGGAGCTCACTCTCGATCCGGAGAAGAAGAGATTCGACCCGGATACCGAGCCGCATCATCACCTGATATGCATGAAGTGCAGGCGGATTGCCGACATTCACCGCGACTATCACCTGCAATTACCCGCAGGTGCCGCCGAAGACTTTCAGATACTCGGCAATCACATAGAGTTTTATGGCGTATGTCCTAGATGCAAGAAGGGCAAGTGAATAGAAAGTACGGCACTTTCTTGTTATACTTTCTCAATAGTTTCTAAAAAAAGGAGGCAGCGATTATGAGTGAAATCTGTTGCGGTGTGAGGGTAGGTCAGTCAGTGCCTGATTTTGAGCTCGAAACCTTTGAACCGGGTACAGGAAAGTTTTCCAAATTTAGTCTGGAGGGAGCGAAGAAGGCCAAGAAGTGGACGGTCCTCGTATTCTATCCGGCTGACTTCACGTTCATCTGTCCGACGGAGCTTGCCGACCTTGCGGAAAAACAGCAGGAACTGAAGAAGCTCGGCTGCGAGGTCGTCTCCGTGAGTACCGATACGAAATTCGTACATTATGGGTGGTATCACGAGGAGAAACTCCTTGAAGAGGTGAAGTTCCACATGGGCGCCGACCCGAAGGGCACCGCGTCTAAGCTTTTCGGTGTCTATGATGAAGAGAGCGGTCTCGATCTTCGGGGAACCTTTGTTGTCGACCCTGACGGAAAGCTCGTCGCCTCGGAGATGAACTTTTTTAATGTCGGAAGGAACATGGATGAACTGGTGAGAAAGATCGAGGCCTTTATTTACGTAAGGAACGCACCCGCAGAAGTCTGCCCCGCCAAATGGAAGCCGGGAGGGAAGACTCTGAAGCCATCCGAAAAAATCGTCGGGAAGGTTTACGAAGCGTTGAAATAAGTATCTCTCGGCAACGAAAGAAAACGAGTGACCCCACCCGCCGGGCAGGGTCACTCGTTTCAGAAGTCGTCCTTTCCTTATAACCCCGTTCTAAATATCGTAATAGAGGAAGAACTCATAGGGGTGCGGTCTCAGTCTCAGTGCGTCCACTTCCTTTGTCCTCTTGTAGTTTATCCACGTCTCTATTGCGTCGCCGGTAAACACGTCGCCTTTTCTCAGGAATTCGTTATCCGCCTCGAGGTTGTTGAGTGCTTCATCCAGGCTCGCGGGCATCGTCGGGACCGACGCGAGTTCCTCGGGCCCGAGTTCGTAGATATCCTTATCGAGAGGTTCACCGGGGTGAATCTTGTTCTCGATACCATCAAGCCCCGCCATCAACATCGCTGCAAAGGCGAGATATCCATTGCATGAAGGGTCGGGGAACCTGATCTCGGCCCTCTTGGCCTTAGGGCTCGGGGAATAGGTCGGTATCCTTACGCATGCGGAACGGTTCCTCGCGGAGTAGGCGAGATTGACAGGGGCCTCAAAACCGGGGGTAAGCCTCTTATAGGAATTCGTTGTAGGATTTGTGAGTGCTGCGAGGGCCGGTGCATGCTTGAGAATCCCGCCGATATAATAGAGCGCAAGATCACTCAGGCCTGCGTAGCCGTTGCCTGCGAATAACGGCTTGCTGCCCTTCCATATGCTCTGATGGGTGTGCATACCGGAGCCGTTGTCCCCAAAGAGCGGCTTCGGCATGAAGGTGACCGTCTTGCAATGCCTCTTCGCGACGTTTTTGATGATATATTTGAAGAGCATAAGCTTGTCCGCCATCTTAACCAGCGATTCGAATCGCATGTCGATCTCAGCCTGGCCGGCTGTGGCAACCTCATGGTGCTCCTTCTCGACGTAGATGCCGCACTTCAACATCTCCATGACCATCTCCGTCCTGAGGTTCACCAGGCTGTCCGTCGGCGGCACCGGAAAGTACCCTTCCTTGTGCCTTGGTTTGTAGCCGAGGTTCGGCCCCTCATCACGACCCGAGTTCCAGATGCCTTCGACGGAATCGAGGAAATAATATCCGCTGTGTGAGTCTTGGTCGAACTGTATGTTGTCGAAGATAAAGAACTCCGCCTCTGGACCGAAATACGCGGTGTCCCCTATCTTAGTCGACTTCAGATAATTCTCCGCCTTCTGGGCGATGTATCGGGGGTCCCTCGTGTAGTATTCCTTCGTTATGGGGTCCACGATATTGCAGATGAGGCTTATCGTCGGATACTCCATGAAGGGGTCCATGAATGCCGTTTCAGGGTCAGGGACGATGAGCATATCCGATGTGTGGATCGCCTGCCATCCCCTGATAGAAGAGCCGTCAAAACCGAGACCTTCTTCAAAGACCTCCTCCTTCAGTTCCGCTATAGGCGCAGCAAAGTGCTGCCAGATCCCGGGAAAATCGAGGAATTTGAAATTTGCCATAACCGCCTTATTTTCCTGGGCCATCTTGATTACGTCTTTTGCTGTCATGCTTCTCCTCCCTTTCTTATGGTTTAAAGTCTTCCTGAAATGCTTTTTTACAGCGCAGATTCGCCGCGCTCTCCGGTCCTTATCCTCACCACGTCTTCGATCGGGTACACAAAGATCTTGCCGTCTCCGATCTTGCCTGTCTTCGCCGCCTTCTCGATAGTATCAACGACCTTCTGGGACAGGCTGTCCGAAGTGACGACTTCAACCTTTATCTTCGGAATGAAATCGATGACGTATTCGGCTCCCCGATAGAGCTCCGTGTGCCCCTTCTGCCGGCCAAAGCCCTTGACCTCCGTGACGGTCATCCCCTGGATGCCGATCTCGTTTAATGCGTCTTTCACCTCGTCGAGCTTGAAGGGCTTGATAACGGCCTCAATCTTCTTCATATCTCACCTCCTGTATTCAGTCGCTCAGTTTCCGGCCTTTCGGTAACCGACTACCCATAGGCCACAGACTGTTGACCGCTATTTTAAGAATGCCTTATAGAAACTCAACGCACCGCCGAGATAATCGTCATAGGCAGCCTCGGTCTTCGCTCTTATCTGTACCATATCGACGGGTTCATTCTTCAGCCACTCATAGATCATCGCCTTCCTCACCTCTATATGGAACTGGAATGCGTAGGCGTTGTCTCCGTATCGAAAGGCCTGGTTCGGATAGAGTGCCGACCCGGCGAGTCTGACCGCACCTTCCGGGATATCGAAGGTCTCGCCGTGCCAGTGAAATACCGGAAAGGATCTCCGCAAGTCTTCTGTCCGCGAATGCGTTGCGAGCCTCTTCATGAGCGGGTCAATCGAGCCCTCTTCCGTGAGGGTGATGTCGTACCAGCCGATCTCCTTTTCAGAGCCGGCATAAACCCTTGCACCGAGCGCCTTTGCCATGATCTGGGCACCGAGACAGACCCCGAAGACCTTCCTACCGGCTGCGACAAATTCCTTCACGAGCGTTATTTCGTCGCTGATATAACGGTATTGTGACTCTTCATTCACGCTCATCGGGCCGCCCATCATAACGAGGGTATCAAAGCCCTTCGTATCGGGCAGGCCTTCTTTCTCAAGGTCGACGACAGAATAGGGCATCCCGGCTTCGTTGAGGTGGTCCTCAATCGTACCCGGCCCTTCAACCGACGTATTCTTCAATATCAGAACAGCCACCACTCCGGGTAATATCAATAACTATGCCATAGGCTCTCCATTGAAAAATAACGTGTTTCCCATCATGAGCGGTGAATGCCTGCCTATCTTTGAGGCAGTCGATGACTAAGAAAGATGCAGGCACAAAATACCTCGTTGCAGAGCCTCGCCTCTTGCGCTAAACTTGATGGAGAGCTTCTTTTCACTGAAAACCGTCCGATCCTGTTTTGAGGAGCAGAAAATGAATGAACCCGTTCGTATAAAGAATACCGGTCTCCGGGGTGTAACGGTTGCTGACACGAAGATCAGTTTCATCGACGGAGAGCGGGGCATCCTTATTTACCGTGGCTTTCGGATCGAAGATCTCGCGCAGAAATCGTCATTCCTCGAAACCGCATACCTCCTTCTTCACGGCGCATTGCCTGATAAGAAACAACTCGAAGCATTCACCCGACAGGTCACCGAGGAGCGAGATGTCCCGGATTTTCTCTATGAGAGCTTCAAGAAGTTGCCGAAAGAATCTCATCCCATGGACGTGCTTCAAGCAGCCATACCGCTGCTGGCAATGGCTGACCCTGATCTAGGCAAAGAGTCGAGGGATGCCAATATTCTCAAAGCGCTCAGACTCATCGCGCGCCTGCCGGTCCTGATAGCGGCGTGGCAAAGAATAAGAGCCGGCCTCGAACCGTTGCCTCAAGACAAGAACCTCCCCCATGCAGCTAATTTCTTATGGCAGCTCAGCGGGATTAAGCCCGATGCGGAGATCGCCGCCGATCTCGATACCTGTCTCGTCCTCCACGCCGACCACACCTTCAATGCCTCAACCTTTGCCTGCCGGGAAGTTGTTTCGACAAGGGCCCACATGTATGCGGGAGTCGCGGCGGGGGTTGGTGCCCTCTCAGGCAGCCTCCACGGCGGTGCCAATGCCGAGGTTATAAAGATGCTCATGAATCTGTCATCCGAAAAAGACATCCCCGCCTGGGTGAAGAGGCAGCTCGATAAGGGAGAGAGGATCATGGGCATGGGCCACGCTGTCTACAAAACGACGGACCCGAGGGCCAAAATCCTGAAGGAGATGTCCTATCGTCTCGGGAAAAAACTCCGCCGGGAGAATTGGTATCGGCTCTCGAACGAGCTAGAAGAAGCCGCCCTTCAGGAATTCGAGCGAAGGGGAAAAGCGACGATTAAACCGAACGTGGATTTTTACAGCGCTTCCGTTTACCACATGATGGGCATACCGGATGACCTCATGACCGCCGTCTTTGCGATGTCGAGAATAGCAGGCTGGTCCGCTCATATCATAGAAGAGAAGTTTGCCGAGGCCCAGGAAAAGCCTGCGCTTTACCGGCCCGCGTCGGAATACGTCGGTGACTACTGCGGCCTCACGGGTTGCGTCTATACGCCGCTTGAAGACCGGAAATAACGTTCCGCGGGGTACCTACCAGGGGTTACAGGGCTTGCTCCTAATGTTCATCGATATCCCTTCGCAGAACCCGAGGAGGATCAGGGACACTTCTGATACGCTTGCTACCCACACGCTTTCCGTACTGGCGATTAATGCTGGATTCACCGACTACTCCGCGCGTTCCGGTTATCTGCAACAACGAAGCTTTCCCGGGGAAGTCGGCGGTAGCGAAGCGATGAGCCGACGAACCTTGAGATAGAAAGAGTGACAAGATGCCCTCGATGAACTATCGCACATCAGAAATCTTTCACTGCAACTTTAAACGCCATATTCAGACCTAACAAGAGTGCAGCAGTTTTCGAATAGCCGCTCTGCGTCGGAGCCTGGTACCGCATCCACCGCGATAACCTCCTTCTAATGCTTTCTTTGGAGTAATATGATTTCCATAACCATCGCAAGCCGTTTTCCAACTCTTGAGGCGTCATGTTTTTAGGATAAAAGGTGGAATATTGTCCATTAAACTTTCTGACATCAGTTTCAAAGATGCGGCCATCAGCTTGAAGCCGCCGATAAAATTGCGATCCGTGTATGGGGAACAATGCGGAGAACAATGCCAGCTCAATCTCATTGTCTTCACAAAAATCAAGGGTTTGTTGAAAAACGTCTTTATTATCCCCTTCAAATCCGAACATGAAAGAGCCGTAAATTCCTATGCTGACATCATGAGTCATTTTTATCCACTCAGCAAACTTTTCTGGTTTCGCCCATTTCTTGTCAACTGCGCGAAGATTGTCCTGACTCAACGACTCTATGCCTGTAAATAGGAACTGACAACCGCTCTCCGCTGCCAAACTCATCAATTTCCGGTTCGCAGCATGATTAAGGGAAAATTGACCGCTCCATTTGATCTTCAAAGGAATCATTTCATGGAATAAATCCCGAGCATAGGCGGGATCACCAGTTATATTGTCATCAACAAAAAAGAGCACCTTCCCCCTCAGCTCCTCAAGCTGTCGCATGACATGATCAATCGGCCTGTGACGAAATTTTGTACCGTAAAAACTCACAACTGAGCAAAAATCACAGTTATAGGGGCAGCCTCGTGTCGTTTCTATATGATAAAACTCATCTTTGCCTGAGAATAATTCCTTCTTGATGAACGGAATATCTTTGAGGTCGATAAGTTGATTTGCTTTATAAAACGGCTGAAGCTGATTGCTTTGTAAATCCCTTATCACCTCGTTCCACACGGGCTCTGCCTCGCCTGCTATGACACTATCGACGTGTCTCCGGGCATGGTCATAACATAATGTTGGGAAAAACCCCCCAAACGCCACCTTTATTCCCCGTGCGCGGAACCTTTCTGCAATCGCAATCGCTGATGGCGATACATGCAGCATAACTGTTATTCCCGCCAGATCCCAATCCTCGTCATACGGAATGGCATCATGGTTTTCATCAACAATTCTAACCTCAATATCTTCAGGCGTGAGTGCTGCCAGAATCGGCAATGCAAGGGGGGTAGAGTTCATGTAGCGAACGGAAGCTTGTCCACGTCCCACTCTCTTGGGATTTATGAGTAAAATTCTCATGTGATTTCAATTCAGGTCTTAACTTTAACGACCTTGTCCCGTATTTTTGTTGAAGTAGAAATGACCCCGATTGCATTATTTTAAGCAGCTAGCTCCTTTCGGTCAAGGGTCTGTTCCAAGGAAAGGGGAAGTTTGGGGAGTTCTCTATAGCCCTTTCAAACGTCTGAATTTCTTTTCTGCTGTCGCAATCGAGTTATAATTCGTGATATTCTTTAGTTAGTAGTTACCCGTAACAAAAAATCAACGTATTGGGATAACTCGTTTGGCATAGTTTCATTATAAGGAGGCACTCATGAAACAAGGTGTCAGAAGCATTATCTATCCTGTCAAGGACATAGCTCGAGCAAAGATACTATTTCGTCAGCTCTTGGGTGTCGAGCCATATGCGGATCAGCCGTATTATGTTGGCTTCAAAATTGGAGATCAGGATATCGGATTAGACCCCAACGGTCACAAGAATGGAATGACAGTTTACTATCATGTTGACGACATCAAGCAGAGTCTGCAATCTCTTCTGAGCGCTGGCTCACAAATCTTGCAGGAGACAAAAGATGTCGGTGGCGGGGGACTGATCGCAAGTGTAAGAGACCCCGACGGTAACATCATCGGCCTTATTCAGTGACTATTGTGAGGCGATAAGAATTTTCGCCTGCATCGCTATATCTTTCGAATCAAATCCGCAATCGGGGCCTCCGTTGCCATCCGCATTGTCCTGAACCCCGCGATCTCCGCTCGTGTCGCGCACTCTGCTTTCCGCAGGTTGCTTTTCATCAGGAAATTCCGATACATTAGACTCTATGGCAAAGGATTATAAACGCGTAGAGCTTTCGACGCTCTATGAAATCAGCAAGATACTCGGTTCATCCCTTGATCTTAAGACCAATCTGAAGAGCGCGATGAAGGTCCTTGCAGAGTATATGGATATGAAGCGTGGGACCGTGGCACTAAAAGACAACAGCGAGATCGCGATAGTCGTTGCCCACGGCCTGACCGAGGAAGAGATAAGGAGGGGGAGATATAGACTCGGTGAAGGAATCATCGGCAAGGTCGCCAAACTCGGCTCACCCATAGTAATACCGAATGTAGGGGATGAGCCGCTCTTCCTTGACAAGACAGGGGCGAGAAAAGAGATCAGTAAAGACAACATCGCCTTCCTCTGTGTCCCGATCAAGTTCAAGTCCGAGGTGCTGGGAGTTTTCAGCGTCGACAGGCTCTTCGGCTCAAAGGGCGTCTCCTTTGAAGAAGACGTGCGGCTTCTGAAAATCATCGCCTCACTCATCGGACAGTCGGTAAAGCTCAACAGGGAAATCGAGAGGGAGAAGGAAGCGCTCATTGAAGAGACGGAAGAACTCCGCCGGAAACTCAAGGGCCGTTACAGCATAGAAAACATCATAGGGCAGTCCGACAGGATGCAGGAGGTCTTCGAAGCGGTCCATAGGGTATCCGCCTCAAAGGCGACTGCCCTCCTCAGGGGAGAAAGCGGAACCGGAAAAGAACTCATCGCAAAGGCGATCCACTACATGAGCCCTCGGGCAAAGGGACCGTTCATAAAATTCAATTGCGCATCCGTTCCGGAGGGCCTGCTCGAATCGGAACTCTTCGGCCACGAGAAGGGGGCCTTCACCGGCGCGATCTCTATGAGAAAGGGGAAGTTTGAGATCGCGGACAAGGGAACGATATTCCTCGACGAGATCGGCGACCTCCCGTTGAACCTCCAGCCGAAGATCCTCCGCGTCCTCCAGGAGAGGGAGTTCGAACGCGTCGGTGGGGAGAGGACGTTGAAGGTAGACATCAGGCTTGTTGCGGCGACGTCGAGAAACCTCGAGGACCTTGTCAATATCAGCAAATTTAGGGAAGACCTCTATTACCGGTTGAATGTCGTGCCGATATCTCTCCCTCCTCTGAGAGAACGGAAAGAAGATATACCCCTCTTGATAGAGTGCTTCCTGAGACAGTTCAACGAGCAGAACAGAAAGACGATAACACTCGCATCGGATGCCCTCAAGGTTCTCATGGACTATGACTGGCCGGGAAATGTCCGTGAATTGGAGAATACCGTCGAACGTCTTGTCGTCATGTCCCGCAGAAATACCGTCAGGGCTGTCGATCTGCCCCTCACCTTCAGGATCCCTGAAACAAGGGAGGTCCCCGTGAAGGGCTCGCTCACATCTACTATTGAAGAGACCGAGAAGATGAGGATACTCGCCGCACTCGAAAAGACCGGATGGGTACAGGCAAAGGCGGCGCGAATTCTCGGAATTACGCCGAGACAGATCGGCTACAAGATTGTGAAATACAGGCTGATTCGGAGGTAGCTGTCCGCCGTTTAAGTCTTTCCATTTTGTTGACCCCTACCCCCTTCCATTCATAGGAAGACCTGCTATACTGTTGATAATACTATTCCTGAAATCGTTACCGTAGTCAAAGATGGGAGATTGATCGGATGCGATTCTTACTGAGGTCAGAGATTTCCCTTGTTGCGGCAGTCAGCCTCCTCTTCACATGCTGTTCCGTTGGCCCGAATTTTCGGAAGCCCGATGTTTCCGTTTCTCAGAACTGGCTGGAGGCCGGCGATGAACGGGTGAAGGGTGAATCATCGGACTACCGTTACTGGTGGCGGGTATTTGACGACCCGGTCCTCGACAAGCTCATCGACGAGGCATATAAGAATAACCTCACTCTCAGGATCGCCGGCGTAAGGGTACTCGAAGCCCGGGCCCAGCTCGGCATCGCCATCGGAGAATTCTTCCCCCAGTCCCAGCAGGCCTCGGGATCCCTCATCTTTAATCGGCCGAGCGACGCGGGAGTAATCCCTCTCTCCCAGTATTACGTGGCTCAGATCGGACTGAGCGCCGCTTGGGAACTCGATTTTTGGGGCAAGTTCAGGCGCGCCATCGAGTCGGCAAACGATATTTGGCTTGGCTCGATCGCCAACTACGACAACGCCCTCGTAACCCTGACGGCGGATGTTGCCAATTCCTATATCGTCATCAGAACTCTCGAAAAGCGGATCGAGATCGCGCGCCAGAATTTAGAGGTCCAGGAAAAGAGCGTCGATATCGCCAAGGCCCGTTTGCGGTACGGCACCGCGTCACAACTCGATGTCGAGCTTGCCAAGACCCAACTCAATCACACGGCAGCACTCATCCCTCCCCTCGAAATCCTTCTGCGGCAGGCCAAGGATTCCCTCTGCTTCCTCCTCGGCATGCCGCCGAATGACCTGGAGGGTCTCCTCGGTGGCCCGTCGGACATCCCTGTCTCTCCTCCCGAGGTGATCGTCGGAATCCCGACAGATCTTCTCCGCCGCCGGCCCGACATCCGGAGCGCCGAATACAGGGCAGCCGCACAGAGTGCACAAATCGGCGTAGCGGTCGCCGACCTCTACCCGGCCTTCTCTCTCACCGGAAGTTTCGGCTTCCTCTCTTCCACTACCGGAACATCCAAGCTCGGCGACCTCTTCAAGTGGTCCAGCCAAAACATCACAGCCGGACCCTCCTTCCAGTGGAGTATATTCAACTACGGTCAGATCACGAACAATGTTCGCCTCCAGGATGCCTTTTTTCAGGAGTTACTCATTACATATCAGAACACGGTTCTCGCAGCACAGCAGGAGGTCGAGGACAATCTCGTCGCTTTCTTGAAGGCCCAGGACAGGGCGGAGTTTCTCGTACTGAGCACTGAGGCTGCCAGGAAATCCCTCGACCTTTCCGTCCTTCAATACCGGGAAGGCACGAAAGATTTCGTAACGGTCCTGATCGCGCAGCAGGCACTCTTGAATCAGCAGGACGATCTGGCCGACACCCTCGGCACCATCTCGGGCAGTCTGGTCAGGGTCTATAGGGCCTTGGGAGGCGGCTGGGAGATCCGCGAAGGAAAGGAATTGGTTCCTACTTCCGTAACAGAAGAGATGGCAAAGCGCACGAATTGGGGCAGATTGCTCGCCCCTGCATCATATAATCCGGATGTCTCCGGGGAAACACCATCCTCTCCGCGGCTTCATCCGGATTGGTAATACCATCAGGGCAGTCTTAGAAGCCCTTTCGCGATCGGAGGTTGCGTAATGGTCTGTAAAACTAGGAGAATGTTTCGACCGGCCTATGGCCTTGCAACAGTCGTGTTGTTCCCGGCCCTTCTTCTCTTCGCGGCCGGCTGCGGGAAGAAGACCCAGCAACAACCCCCTCCTCCCAAAGTCACCGTCATCCGACCGGTTCAGCGAACGATCACGGATTATCTCGAACTGACCGGCAATACTCAGGCCGTCAACTCCGCGCAGCTCGTCGCCCGGGTCGCCGGGTACCTGGATAAGGTCTTCTTTCAGGACGGTCAGCGCGTGAAGAAAGACCAGCTGCTCTTCATGATCCAGCAAGATACTTACGTAGCAGCACTCCAGCAGTCTGAAGGTCAGGTCCTGGCGCAAAAAGCGCAGCTCGAATACGCTCAAAGCCAGCTCGAGCGCTACATCAACCTATTATCGGAGAATGCGGCCGCACAAACGGATGTGGACAACTGGAGATACCAGCGGGATTCGGCCAAGGCGAATCTTAAAACAGCGGAGGCGAGTCGGGACATAGCAAAGCTTAATCTGAGCTACACCGAAGTGGCGGCTCCCTTTGACGGTCGGATAGACCGTAGACTTCAGGACCCCGGGAACCTCGTGGGTTCGTCGGCAGCGAATACCAACCTTGCCCAATTAATTCAGCTCGACCCGATCTATGTCTATTTCACGGTCGGCGACGCGGATCTGGCCAAACTCATGAAGACTGCGCGCGGCACAACGGGAAATGCTGTTGCCTTGAAATCGCCGGTTTTAGTCGGTCTTGTCGGTGAAGAGGGCTATCCGCACCGTGGATATATCGATTTTGCGGCTACGAACGTCTCTACCTCCACCGGCACGCTCCAGATGAGGGGAGTCCTCCCGAACCCTGAAGGCAGAATCATGCCGGGCCTCTATGCGCGTGTGCATGTGCCTGTCGAGACCAGGGTCGCCATGCTCGTACCGGCCACGGCAGTCGGCAGCGACCAGCAAGGCCCCTACGTGCTCGTTGTCAACGCGCAAAATGTCGTCGAACGACGAGGTGTCAAGCCCGGCTCTCTGCAAGACAACAACCTTCGCGTCATTGAAGAAGGGCTCACAGGAAACGAGAGAATCATCGTCAGCGCGTTATTGAAAGCCCGACCGGGAAGCCCGGTCTCGCCGCAACTCGATAACGCGGCGACGGAAGGGACGCGGTGATATCAAAATTCTTCATAGATCGGCCGATCTTCGCGAATGTCATAGCGATAATCACTATGATCATCGGCATCATCTTCATCACGCGCCTGCCTGTCGCCCAGTGGCCCCAGATCGTCCCTCCGACAATACAGGTCACAACCCGTTATCCGGGAGCGAGCGCCGAAGTCGTGGCGAATACCATCGCGACTCCGATCGAACAAGCCGTAAACGGCGTGGAGGGGGCCATCTACATGTCTTCCACGAGCGGCAGCGACGGGTCCTATGCCCTCACGATCACCTTCGACATCGGGACCGACCTGAATACGTCGACGGCGCTCGTCCAGAACCTTGTGAACAGCTCCCTTGCCCAGCTTCCCGGAGGCGCCCAGCTGCAAGGCGTCACGGTCAGGAAGGTCTCTCCGAATATCCTTCTCGTGGTGAGCCTTTACTCCGATGACGACCGTTTTGACGAGACGTTTCTCTCTAACTACGGAGTCATAAATCTGCAAAACCCTCTTGCGCGTCTGCCCGGCATGGGCCAGGTGAGGGTATTCGGCGCAGGCCCTTACAGCATGAGGGTATGGCTCGACCCGAAGAGGCTTCAGAGCTTCGGCCTCAAGACATCAGATGTGATAGCAGCCATTCAAGGCCAGAACGCCGAGGTTGCTGCCGGTCAGCTCGGTGTTCCGCCGGTGCCGGCGAATCAGCCCTTTCAGCTCACGATCACTGCCCTCGGCAGGCTCTCGAGTGAAAGCCAGTTCGAGAATATTATTATCAAGACGGCTGCCGGTCCTCCTTCACAGATCGTGCGTCTGCGCGATATCGCAAGGGTCGAGCTGAGCAGGCAGAACTACAGCAATTTTGCTAGGGCTTCGGGCCGCAATTCCGCTCTCCTCGTGATGTTCACCCTGCCTGATGCGAATGCCATAGCCGTGGCCGACAGTGTCTACAAGGCGATGGCGGAGATGAGCAAGACCTTTCCGGC
>DASPUT010000011.1 GCA_035622735.1 Thermodesulfovibrionales bacterium
TAGCCGTCCTGCCGCCCTCCCATGCCGATTATCATGTTTCTGAGGCTCTGGGCGCAGAAGTCCATGACCCAGCCCATCTCGACGCGGGTCGGGTCGATGTCGAGTCTCCTCATCTTCGTGAGCCGCTCCAGCTGCTCGTCATTATAATTGCGTTCATGCTGCATGCGCGCTGTCAACGCGACCATCGCCAGGTTATGGGCGTTCATGATGTCGTTGATATCGCCGGTGAGCCCCAGAGAGAACTCGGTCATCGGAATCAGGAGGGAGTTCCCTCCGCCGGCTGCCGTGCCCTTCACGTTCATCGTCGGACCGCCTGAGGGCTGGCGCAGCGCACCGCCGACGTTCACGCCGCGCTTGCCGAGACCTTCCATCAAGCCGCATGACGTGGTGCTCTTGCCTTCTCCGAGAGGGGTAGGGGTTATGGCCGTCACCTCGATATACTTGCCGTCGGGGTTGTTCTTGAGACGGTTGATGACCTTGAGGAAGTCGACCTTGGCGAGGCGACCCATCGGCAGCATTTCGTCCTTCTGCAGTCCCAGTCGGTCACGCCATTCTTCAGGGGTAGGCATCTTCTTTTCCGCTTCTTCGGAAATCTGCCAGTCAGCTAGTTTCGTCGCATCAAACGGCATCTTTGAATCCTCCTTCTTTCTCATGATGAAGTATCGTAGCCGAAGGCTCGGCCCGCGTTTAAGAACCGGATACGCTGTTATAAGCCATGCCGCAGAAACGACGCGACTCGTAACAGAATCTTATGGACCTTAAGAAACGGAGTATTATATAGGGAAGGGTTACGTTTAGTAAACCTCTATTTTGACCGCGCAGACCTTGAACTCCGGTATCTTGCATATGGGGTCTGTCGCGGTGTTCGTGAGGACATTGGCGGCCGCCTCCCTGTAATGGAAGGGGATGAATATGAGGCCCTCCTGAGGTCTGTCGGTTATCTTCGCCGCTATCTCTATGGCGCCCCTCCGGGAAGTTACGGTTATCTTCTGGCCGTCCCGAATCTTCAGCCTCTTCGCATCTTCGGGGTTCATCTCGGCGTAAGGTTTCGCGACGGACTCGATCGCCGATGTCCTTCTCGTCATGCCGCCCGTATGGTACTGAAAAAGCTGTCTTCCCGTAGAGAGGATGAACGGGTACTCATTGTCAGGGAGTTCTGCGGAGGGCCTGTATGGTACCGCCGTAAATCTGCCCTTCCCCCTGGGGAAACCATCCTTGAAGAGATAGGGCGTACCCGGATGATCGAGGGCCGGACAGGGCCACTGAAGCCCCTTCTTCTCTATGCGGCCATAGGTGATGCCAGCCAGTGGCGGCCAGAGGCTGCCGATCTCCTGAAAGGCTTTTTCCGTGAAACGGTAATTCATCGCGTAGCCGAGTCTCCTCGAGAGTTCCGCGATTATCCACGAGTCCTCTCTCGCCTCACCGGGAGGATTCACCGCCTTCTTCACTTTCTGGACCCTCCTCTCGGTGTTGGTAAAGGTACCGTCCTTTTCGGCGAAGGAAGCTGCAGGGAGAACGACGTCGGCCAGTTCGGCCGTCTCTGTAAGAAAGATGTCCTGGACAACGAGGAAATCAACGTTCTTCAGCGCCTGCACCGTGTGGTGCTGGTCTGGGTCGCTCAGGACCGGGTTTTCGCCCATGATATACATCGCCTTGATGTTACCGCGTGACGCCGCATCGATCATCTCGGTTGCTGTCAGACCGGGCTTGGGAGAAAGCTTTACGCCCCACGCCTTTTCGAATTTGTCCTGAATCGACGGAATATCGACCTTCTGGTAGCCGGGGTAGACGTTCGGAGCGCAGCCCATGTCGCTCGAGCCCTGGACATTGTTCTGTCCCCTCAGGGGATTCACCCCCGCATGCTCCTTGCCCAGGTTTCCTGTCAGGAGCGCGAGATTCGCTATCGAAAAGACGTTATCCGTGCCGTGGGTGTGCTGAGTCATACCCATGGTGTAATATGTCCCGGCGCGCTCCGAACGAGCATAGAGTAAGGCCGCCTCCCGTATCTTCTCCTTCGGGACGCCGGTAATCCTCTCCCCGACCTCGGGTGTGAATTCAGCTATGGAACCTTTGAAGGCTTCGAAGTCCTCTGTCAGCTTATCGATGAACTCACGGTCTTCGAGGCCTTCCGCCAGTATCACATGCATCATCGCATTGAGGAGCGCCACATCCGTTCCCGGCCTCTGCTGGAGCCAGAGGTCGGCGAACTTCACGAGGTCGATCCTCCTCGGGTCCGCAACGATGAGCTTCGCTCCCTTCCTCTTCGCCTTCTTCATCTTCAGGCCGATGATCGGGTGCGTCTCCGTGGTGTTCGAGCCGATGACGAAGAGGAGCCTGTTGTCTTCTATCTCGGGAATCGAATTCGTCATCGCGCCTGAGCCGAATACCGTGGCCAGACCGGCCACCGTTGCGCTATGTCAGAGCCGGGCGCAATGGTCGATGTTGTTCGTCCCGATCACCGCCCTCATGAACTTCTGGAAGAGATAGTTCTCCTCATTCGTGCAGCGCGCGGACGAGAGCCCTGCCATGGCTTCGGGGCCGTGCGCATCCTTGATGGAACGGAACCGCTCCGCGATATAATCGAGCGCCTCGTCCCATGAGGCCTCTTCGAAATTTCCGTTCTTCTTGACGAGGGGTCTCCTCAGACGGTCGGGGCTGTTCAGGAAACTATATCCAAACCTGCCCTTCACACAGAGCCAGCCCTCATTCAGGGTACCTTCCCTCGAATCTACCCTTATGACCTGGTTCCGGCTGACATGGAGGGTGAGGCTGCAACCGACACCGCAGTAAGAGCAGGTCGTGTCGACCTCCCGAATATCCTTTTTTCTCCCCTTCTTCTTCCAGGACTTGCCGGTGAGGGCCCCTGTCGGGCAGACCGCGACGCACTGGCCGCAGAACTCGCAGTCGAGGTCTCTCTCGAAAGGCGTGCATATCTTTGCGTTGAATCCCCGGTAGCCGAAATCTATCGCGCCGACCCCTTCCACTTCATCGCATACCTTTACGCATCTCCCGCACATGATGCATTTTTCGAGGTCCCTTTCGATGAAGGGGTTGCCGTCCCGCTTCGTGTATATCCTTCTCTCGCCCCCAAAGCGGTTTTCCCGTATTCCATAGAAGTAGGCAAGTTCCTGAAGGGTGCAGTCGCCCGCCCTTTCGCAGACCATGCAGTCATTCGGGTGGTCTGAAAGGATGAGTTCGAGCACCGTCTTTCTCAGGTCTTCAATCTGAGGAGTTGATGTCGTGACCTCCATTCCGTCTGTCACCGGTGTCGTGCATGACGTGACCGGCCTTGGAATACCTTTTATCTCGACGATGCAGAGCCTGCAGCCGCCGAAGGGGGTGAGTTTCGGATGATGACAGAGAGTCGGTATCGGGATATCCATCATCCTTGCCGCTTCGAGAACCGTCGTTCCCTCGTTAACTTCGCCAACCGTTCCGTTTATCGTAATCTTCACCATGGTCACTCCCTGCCTACCGCTTTGAATTTGCATACCTCAAAACAGGCCCCGCGTTTCACGCATGGGGCTTCTTCTTCTCGCCTGTTATCGCACCTGCGGGGCATGCCTTCATGCAGGCACCGCAGCCACGGAGACTCCCTCCCAAACCTTTTTTATGATAACACGCTGAATCTGCGAAAGGAAACAGCAGGAAGGGCTCTCGTCGAGTCATGATGAAGAACTACGGTCAACCATGCCTCTTCGTGACAACGGAGGATTTATAGGATAGAATTAGAGTATGAATGAATGTGAAAAGGGAATGGAACCTGCTCAAACGCAGGGATTCCGTTCCGGCACGACGGAGAAATCATCCTGCGCCCTCGGAGGTTTATGATGGAGGATAACACTCTGCACCCCAATCTGCCGCTTATTCAGGACGCCGATCTCAACGGAAAGGTGGTTCTCGTCCGCTTCGACCACAACGTCGTCAAAAAGGGGGAGGTGCGCGACCCATTCAGGATCGACCGGACCATCGGGACACTCTTTAATATCGTAGAAAGGGGAGGAAGGCCGATACTGATGTCTCACGTGGGCAGACCGAAAGACAAGAAGACCGGGGCGATACAGTGCCGTGCCGACGAGTCCGTCGATCCGATAGTCCAGTACCTTGAGCAGAAGCTTCATACGCGATATCACATTCCTAAATTCCCGGTAGATTCCGAGAGGGGAATAACGGGGCTCGACACCTCAATAAACCTCGCCATCCGCGAACTCAGAGAACGCCGGATCGGCGGCATCTATCTCCCGAATACCCGATGGTTTTTCGGAGAAGAGTCCGAGGGAGAGAGGAGAGGGGATTTTGCCCTGCAGCTCGCGGGATTGGCCGACATCTACGTCAACGACGCCTTCGGTTCATGGCAACCCCATGCCTCAACCTATGATATAACCCGCCTCCTCCCGTCTTATGCCGGCTTCCTCATGCAGCAGGAGATCGCAAACCTCGGCAGGGTACTCGATCCGGAAAGGCCTTTCCTCGCGGTCGTTGCAGGGGCAAAATACGATACCAAGATAAAACCGCTCTACGCGATATACGAGAAGGTGGACCGCCTCATCCTCGGTGGAGTCATCTATAACGCCTTTCTCTGCGCGAAGTATGACGTAAGGATGAAGGGAGTTCCTGAGGACGACATATCCCTCGCCCGTGAACTCGTAGAAAAGGATAGGGTACGGAGAAAGATCGTCGAACTCCCGGACATTGTCGAATCGGATACCCTCGAAGGCAGATTTGAAGGCAGATACCGGACGATCTCCGTTCGGGATTTCAGACCCGGCAACTCCTACGGGTATATCCTCGATATCGATCCCTTGTCTTTTGAAGACGGTGCCGTGGTTCAGGCGATGGGGACTGCAAAGACCATATTCGTGAATGCGGTGATGGGATATACCCCGCACTTCACCTCCGGTTCTCAGGCCCTGGACCATACGATAGACGGCAACAGTGCCGCGATGAAGATGTACGGCGGCGGCGACACGCTCCAGGAGTTCAAGAGCCTCTGTCCGGGGCTCTACCTCTCTGTCATCGACAATTCGAACTATTACTTCTTCACCGGGGGGGGCACGGTGCTGACGGCGATAGAGCAGGGCAGCCCCTATGGTCTCAAGCCCGTCCTCGCCCTCATGGAGGCGAGGAGGAGGACAAACAGATGAGACGTTTTTTCGATCAGGGGAGAAGGAGGGAAAAGAGATGAGAAAGCTGTTATGGGCCGGTGGAGTGCTTATCGCTTTCATTCTTGTCCTGTTGCTCGGGTTAAGCCTCTTTGTAAAGAGCTACCTGAAGAGCGAGAAACTCAAGGCGCTCATTATTCCGCGGGCGGAGGAGTTTACCGGCAGAAAAGTGAATATCGATGAGATCCGTGTCTCCCTTTTCAAGGGAATTGTCGTAAAAGGCATCGCCCTCAAGGAACGGAACGGAGAAACGGATTTCATTACGGCAAAGGAATTCATTCTTGATTACCGCCTCATGCCCTTATTGAGAAAGCAGCTCGTAATCAAGAGGATTGAACTCGATTCCCCCTCCCTGTCAGTGAAAAAAGAAAAGGGCGGGAAATACAATTTCAGCGACATTATCGAAAGAAGCGAGGAGAAGAAGGGTCCGCCGGAGCCGGAGAAAAAAGAAACGGAGTTCCCTCTCTCGCTCGTCACTGACAGGATATCGATACGGGACGCAAAGGTGGCATTCACGGACGATACCAAGGAGCTTCCCGATGTGACTGCAAAGGCTGATGTGGACATCGCGGTCTCGGGAGGAAAGAGTTTGAAAGAGATCACGGCGACGGGAGATCTCAACCTCAAGGAATTGCATGCGGTTCTGAACGGGGTGTCTTCGACCACATCGGGCAAGGTAGCGGTGAAGCAAGAGGAGATAGGGATAAACCTCAGTACCCGCATCGGTAACGATACGATAACGCTCTCGGGGAAGGTCAGGGATTACCTGAAGTCACCCGACGCGGCGATCGACGTCTCGGCAAAGGAGGTCGATCTCGAAAGGCTGATGGCGTTAAGCGGCGGAAAGAAGGCTGCGAAGGCACCGGTACAAAAGAAGGGTCCGTCTTCGGCAAAGGGCGTGCAGGGAAAAGGAGGCGAAACGAAGATGACGGCGTCAGGAACGGTTACAGTCGATACCGCCAGATACCAGGGGTATATCGTGAAAGGCTTCAGCCTGAAGTACCGTTACCGGAATGACGTCATGACCATGGAACCCATCCAGATGCAATTTTCCGGGGGTGACAAGGCAAAACTCGCGGGGGTGTTCAAAGGGGATATGCAGTTCAGATATCCGTCGGAAGGCGCCGACACCGTAGCAGCGATAAAGAAGACGGTCACCGGCAAGGGAACGCTCGACATGACCCAGTGTGAGGTGAAACAGTCGAAGATAACAGACGGCATCGCGCTCATCACCGGTCTCAGCGAACTGAGAGCGCTGCGTTTCGACAGCGGCCAGTTCCGGTTCACGATGAGAGATGAGAAGGTTTTTCTTCAGGGGAATATGAAGTCGAGCCATGTCGTTCTTAATCCTGAGGGCACGGTCGGTTTTGATGAACAGATGAATATCCTGACGGACCTTAAGCTGTCGCCTTCCCTTGCGTCGAAGCTTCCGACCGCGCAGTTCACTGGATACATGAAAGACGAGAATGGATGGAGCGTTGTGCCCCTGAAGATTACCGGGACTACCGAGAAGCCCTCTGTCACGCTGAATACCGCTGCCCTTCAGAAACAGGTCGGGAAGGGAATTCAGAAAGAGATAGAGAGGCAGCTCCTTGGAGAACCCCCGCAGAAGTCGGGTGAGCAGCAGCAAAAGGGTAAATCGCCTCAGGATATGTTTAAGGGGATTTTTGGAAAATAATCCGAGCCTGTCCCCGACAGGAGGAGCTTTCTTTACAAATGATTAAGAGAAATACCGGAAGTTACAAGGAGGTGTCATATGCCGTTCATTGAATATTCTGGAAGAAAGGTCATGGTAGACGATGAGGGGTTTCTCGCTAATCCCGATGACTGGGATGAGGATCTCGCCAATGCACTCGCGAAGAGGGAAGGCGTTGATGGACTCACGAAAGAGAGGGTCGAGATCATAAAGTTCATGAGGGAATACTACAAACGGTTTAACGCCTTTCCGATCCTTCGCGGCGTCTGCATGCGGGTCCACCTTTCAAAGGACTGCTACAGTGAAGAATTCATCGACCCCCTCAAGGCTTGGAAGATAGCGGGTCTTCCGAAACCCGATGAGCATGTCGTCGCCGAGATTCAGGGAGAGGGGGGGGTGGTCTGAAAGACGAGGTTTTCGTCACTTCAGCCTGAAGAGAAAGGGTATGCCCTCAGCTGCGGGCGCTCGCTTCAGTTCGTCCTTGAGGGACATCCTGACGATCACCTTATCGCCTTTCAGGATATAAGAGACGTCGAGGACATCGGGATATCCGGAGTGTAGGGGAGCGTAGAGCGGCCTCACCTCATAAC
>DASPUT010000012.1 GCA_035622735.1 Thermodesulfovibrionales bacterium
AAACATTTCACACCTCCGGAAAGAGCGTTGCGAAATCCGTGATCTTCGCCGGGAGAAGCGATACGGTATCCTCTATCACGAATTACGGTCATATATACTAAACATTTCGCCGTATTTAATCAACATCACGTCTGCCTGTGGCCGACTACCGATATCCCCGCTCGGTCGGCCCCGGTCAGGAGATCCTCCTTCCCGATGAGGATTGTTTTTCCGGCCTCCACCGCGAGAACCCTCGCTTTCACCTCGATCATCGCCTGAAGGGTGCTGGGGCCGACAACAGGAACGTCGAACCGCATATCCTGGTTCGGTTTACTCACCTTTATCACGACAGCCCCTTCAGAGGCGTACCTCCCCCCTCTCCTTATCGCTTCATCGGTCCCTTCAATCGCCTCTATCGCCATAACAGCACGGTCTTTCACGACGACGGTCTGGCCTATATCCAGTCCCCCGATCTCCTTCGCGATCTTCCATCCGAAGGCGATGTCTTTCAACTCATCGCGGGAAGGCCCGCTTTTCGTCATCATACCATCAGGGGCAAGTATGCCTGAACAGAAATCAGTGGTATTCAGGAGGGAGATTCCGTCTTTTTCGAGCTCCTTCGTGATCGCGAGGAGGATCGAATCATCCCGTCTGTCCTTGAGGGTAAAGAGCAGCTTTACCGCTCTCAGATCAGGCGTAATCCTGCTCTTGTAAAGGAGCGACTTTGGTACCTTTCCCGCCATTACCGCTTCTTTTACTCCGGAGCGTTTCAGGGATTCTATGATTTCACCCAGCTTGCCGACGTTTACCCATCGGATATCGTCGACGCAGGCCGACAGTCCCTCGTCAGCGAGAGGTTCGAGGGCGACCGCGATGACACGGAATCCCTTTGCCCTCGCCTCAGCAGCAACGGCCTTTGGAAGGTCTCCCATTCCTGCTATCAAGCCTACTGTCTTCATATGAGAATGAGTTCAGATCCTCCGGTAACGGTTTGACTTCCTTTTCCTTCGGTTCCTTCCCGGCAGTGATTCGGGAAGATTCCTCTTCATCCGACGGGACAGGAAGCAGAGGTCGTCTTCTCTCTTGACCGTATGCGGGAAATGAAATAACTAACGGGTTGCCGCCCCGTGATCTCGTGATTCGTCTGCTCAGTAACGTTCAGCGACTATCTGCAGATTCCCCTCTTGTTCTTTTCTATAAACTCGATGAAGATTCTTATCTCTTCGGTGCTTGGCAGTTCTGCCTTGATCTTCTTGATGGCGTCCTTCAGGGTTCTCTTCTCTCTGAAGAGTATCTTGTATGCCTTCTTGAGCGCATTGATGCTCGCATCGCTGAATCCCTGCCTTTTCAGTCCCACGGTATTCAGGCCGAAGAGCTTCGCCCTGGCTCCGGATGCTATGGTATAGGGCGGAATGTCCTGGCCTATGCCACTGAACCCACCGACCATCGCATAGGCACCGATCCTCGTGAACTGATGCACCGCAACAAGGCCTCCGACGACGGCATAGTCATCAATGGTTACGTGGCCGGCAAGGGTCGCCGCATTCGCCATCGTGACGTGGCTGCCGATCTTGCAGTCATGGGCGATATGGACGTAGGCCATGAGAAAATTATGGTCTCCGATGACGGTCAGTCTGTCACCGCTCACAGAGGCCCTGTGGATGGTTGTGCATTCCCGTATGATGTTCCCGTTCCCGATGACGAGACCGGTCTCTTCGTTCCGGTATTTTAGGTCCTGCGGCGGCAGACCGATGCTCGTGAACGGGTATATGGTGCAATCTTCGCCGATCTCCGTCTTTCCCTCAATCACGACATGAGATGAGAGCTTTGTCCCCCTCTTCACAGTCACTTTGCCTTTTATGATGCAGAAGGGCCCGATGGACACATCCTTATCAATGGTTGCCTCTCTGTCTACGATAGCCGTAGCATGGATCGCCTTTGTCATCAGGACACCTTCCCTGAGTTGTCGGAGGCATCCTCTGTTCTTTGGCTATTCTCCTTCTTGAGTACCATAGCCGTGAAGTCTGCCTCTGCAACGACCTTTCCGTCTACGAGGGCGGTCCCCGAGAACTTCCAGACATTTCCCCGCTGTTGGAGGGCAATTACCTCGAGCCGCAGCTGGTCGCCGGGCACAACAGGCTTCCTGAACTTCGCCTTCTCTATGCTCATGAAGTAGACCGCATCCCCCTGCACTCCGGAGCGGAATGCCATGATCCCCGAAACCTGGGCCATCGCCTCTACGATTAATACTCCCGGCATTATCGGATTTCCCGGGAAATGTCCGATAAAGAAGGGCTCGTTTACCGTCACATTCTTTATGCCGACGGCCTTCTTCCACGGTTCCAACTCGACAATCCTGTCGACCATGAGAAAGGGATATCTGTGGGGAAGAAGATCCTGGATCTCCTTAACGTCCATTATCATGGTGCCTCCTCTAAGCTTTTTATTTTTGCCTCCAGTTCCCGGAGCCTCTTGTTGATCTCCGGAAGCCTTGCAAAGAGAGCGGCCGCCTTGAGAAAGTCTCTGTGCGGTATAGCGGGGCTGCCTGAATAGATGCCTTTATCAAGGTCCCCTAAAACACCGGACTGAGCTCCGACCATGGTGCCGTCACTTATCCGTACATGATCTGGGACCCCGACCTGACCTCCGAGGACAACAAAATTTCCTATCTCGGAACTCCCCGCAATCCCTACCTGAGCGACGATGATCGAGCTTTCCCCGATCTTCACGTTATGGGCGATCTGGACGAGATTGTCAATCTTCGTGCCGCTCCCGATGATCGTATCGCCTGTTGTCGCCCTGTCTATGGTGACGTTTGCGCCTATCTCGACATCGTCTCCTATGACGACACCGCCGACCTGGGGAATCTTGTGATGCCTCCCGTCCTCTAATACATAACCGAAGCCGTCGGAGCCGATCACGGAACCCGCATGAATGATCACCCTGTTGCCGATCTTCGCCTTTTCCCTTACGGTCACATGAGGATAGATGATACAGTCATCACCGATGACCGCATCATCCCCGATAAATACCCCTGGGGAAATGACCGTATTCCTTCCGATGACCGCTCCGTCAGCGATATATGCAAAGGGGCCGACGGAAACGTCAGGGCCTATTGTCGCTCTCGCTGAGACAGATGCCAATGTGCTTATGCCGGTCCGTTTGACCGGTTTCCTATGGAAGAGGGCCAGCAACTCTGCGAAGGCGAGTTGGGGATTCTTTACGATGATCTGGGGTTTCCGCAATTCGGGAATGAATTCCCCAACGAGAACGCACGACGCCTTACTCCGGGCACATGCCTCGATGAGCCTGCGGTCGGAGAGGAAGGTGATCTCACCTTCCTCCACATCGTGGATGCCTGCTACACCCAGAATATCTGTCTCCGGATCCCCTTTGGCTTCTCCGCCGAGACGTGTCGCGATCTCTCCGAGTTTCATGCCGGTGCTGATCCTGAACGAGCCTATTTCTTATCCTTTGTCCTGGTCTCGTTGTAACGCTTTATCACCTTATCGGTTACATCGAGATCTTTCCTCGAGTAGAGGATGATGCCTTCAACATTTTCGAGGATAAGCGAGTATCCGTCTTCCTGGCCTATCTTGTCTATGACCTCCCTGATTTCCTTAATGATGCCTCCCGTAATCTGATCTTCTTTTTTCTTTATCTCCGCCTGGGCATCCTGAACCATCCTCTGGTAATCCCTCAAGAGTCTCTCTATCTCCTCTTCTTTTGCCTTCTTTGCCTCAGCCGAGAGGACTGACCCCTGCTTTTCGAGTTCTGCCTTGAGCTTTTCGACGTTCTTTCCCTTTTCCTCGATGGCGGCCTGTTTCGTCTTTATGAGGGTTTCAAGTTCGGTCTTCGCCTTCTTGCCGGACTCTGATTCATTGAGAGCGACCCTGAGATCGACATATCCGATCTTGACGCCATCTGTGGCGGATGAAGCTTTCACGAGACCCAGCGTCACCAGGAATACCACAAAACCAACCCATAAAACGGAATGCCTCTTCTTCTCTGTTATCTTGCCCATCACTTCCTCCTTACTGTTATTTGATTTTCCTTCTGACGATCTGATCGCTCAGGTAACTTCGGCCCACCTCATCCTGCTCTGCACAGATTTCAAACTTAGAAGAAACTCCCGAAGGCGAACTCCACCTTGCCCTGCGGCTCTCCCGCTTTTCTCTGCAGATTGTATCCATATTCGACTCTTATCGGACCCATCGGGGATATCCATCTGATGCCGGCTCCGGTGGTGGGCCGCATGGGGCAGTCTGTCGCGAGCGGCGCCGGAAGGCATATTGCGGACTTCTTGAAGCTCACACCGGCGTCGGTGGCAGTGCCATAATCAAAGAACGCTACTCCCTTCAATTTCACCTCCGTGAAGATCGGGAATATGTACTCTGCGTTGAATATGAGTTCTCTCGTGCCTCCGATGGGCTGCAGACTCGTGAAATCCCTGG
>DASPUT010000013.1 GCA_035622735.1 Thermodesulfovibrionales bacterium
CAGGAGATGGGCGAGCGTCTTTGCGTCGGTCAGGTCGTTGATCGCGACGACCTCGACACCGCCGTACCTCTGGCACACCCTCAAGAAATTTCTTCCTATCCTGCCGAACCCGTTGATGCCTACCTTGACTGACATGATGCCCTCCTCAGAGAGAATTTTTAAAACTGTTTATGACAAAACCGGTCATGACCTTGGGATAAAAATACGTGGACTTCGGCGGAAGTCTCCGCGACAGCAGGGCGACCCTTTCGACATCCTCCACCCGCGTCGGATTGAGAAAGAAGACGGCGTCATAGTCCCCCTCCCTCATCTGCTCCTCTGCCCGTGCGGCGTCCATCTCGTAAACGATGTCCGAGACCTTCAGGAGTCTTTTCAGGACGAGCTCGTGAAGGATGATCACGTCCAGCCCCTGGAGGGAAGGATCCAGATCCTCCACGCCCGCACCGGTGTACCGCAGGAGATATCGCTGCTCCTCTCCCTTCAGGGAGAGGCTGAGGGTCTGCGTCTTTCCCCGCATCGCCCTGATGATGTCTCTGTCCGGAGGGAGCGTCTCTATAGAGAAATGACGCGAAAGCATCTCCAGCATATTCTTCTGTCCATACTTGATAATTCTGTGTGTCGGGAGGATCGTTATGCCCCTGTCCGCTATATTCGCGAGGAACATGAGCACATAGTCGCACGTTCCCTGGCAGCGAGATTCCTCCCTTAACCTCCGGAATTCGAGCGCAGTTTCATACCGGTGATGGCCGTCTGCGATGATGATGTCCTTACCCTCAAGGTCGTTCCCGATCGCATCGATCTCTCCCTCTTCCTCGATGACCCAGAGCCTGTGGATCACACCCCCGGCATCTTCCGCCTCGATATAGGGATTCCCCTCCATGACCTTGTCAAGGACACCGGATGCCTTTTTCGCGGGACTGTCGTAGAGGGAAAAGATAGGACTCGTATTCGCCTCGCAGGCGGTCATGAGCTTCAGACGGTCGACCTTCGGCTTCGCGTGGGTCTCCTCATGCGGGTAAACACCCTTGCCGAGTTCTTCGAGCTTCACAAGACCGAAGAAGCCGGAGAGCCTCTCCCTGCCTTCTCCCGCGTCGTAGTCCATCGCGTAGGCGTAAAACGATCGCCTGTCGGGCTGAACGAGTATCCCTGTGCTCTGCCATTCCTCGAGAAAGCGGGCCGCCCTCACGTATTTGTTCTCACCGTCATGGTCTCCGCCGTACTCTTCTCCGGAGTCGATCCTCACGATGTTGTAAGGACTTTTCCTGTAGAGTGCTGCCCGCATGTCGGGCGTGATGATGTCGTAAGGAGGCGCCACGACCTCGCCTCCTGAAACCTCTGCCGCATTATAGACGATTCCCCTGAACGGGACGACTTCAGCCATCTACACCCTTTTGCCTGAGAAAAGATTGATTATCTTAGCACGCAAACAATCCGAAATTCAAACAGATTTTCGGTTGAGACCGCTCTGTGGTATGATGAAAATCACTATGGATTTCAGAATACTGGAGGAAGACGGTCCGGCGCGCGCTGGTCTCCTTACGCTCGGGCGGGGTCATGTCCAGACCCCTGCGTTCATGCCGGTAGGCACGAATGCAACGGTAAAGGCGGTCTCTCCCGATGAGCTGAAGGAGTTGGGTGCCGAGATCATCCTCGGCAACACCTACCACCTCTACCTGAGACCGGGGCACGAGGTGATACGGTCCGTGGGCGGACTGCACCGCTTCATGTATTGGGACAGGCCGATACTCACCGACAGCGGGGGGTTCCAGGTTTACAGCCTTTCCGCCTTGCGAAGGATCGAAGAAAACGGTGTTCACTTCAGGTCCCATATAGACGGCTCGCTTCACTTTATCGGACCGTCTGAGGCGATGGAGATCCAGGCGACACTCGGTTCAGATATCGCGATGGCCTTCGACGAATGCACCCCCTATCCCGCATCCTATGAATACGCGCTCAGGTCCCTGAAACTCACGACGTCTTGGGCAAGGAGGTGCAGGGAGTTACAGGGCGAAGACCAGGCGCTCTTCGGCATCGTGCAGGGCTCGACATTCGGAGAGTTGCGAAAGATGAGCGTCGAAGAACTGCTCGCGATCGGGTTTGACGGATACGCGGTAGGCGGGCTGAGCGTCGGGGAACCGAAGGGCCTCATGCACGAGATGATAACCCTCGTCGGCCCTCTTCTCCCGAATGACAGACCGAGGTACCTCATGGGGATAGGAGATCTTGGAGACGTGCTTGTCGCCGTGGAGGCAGGATTCGATATGTTCGACTGTGTCATGCCGACGAGGAATGCACGGAACGGTACGCTCTTTACGAGCAGGGGGAGGGTGAGCATCAAGAGGACTGAGTTCAAATCGGATAAAGGGCCCCTCGACCCCGAATGCCGATGCCCTGCCTGCAGAAATTATACGCGCGCCTATCTCAGGCATCTCTTCCTGACGAGGGAGATACTCTCGATGCGGCTCAATAGCTTGCATAACCTCCACTTCTATCTCGAATTTTTCCGGAAGATGAGGAACGCCATCAAGAGCGGGTCATTTCAGGAGTTCAAGAAAGACTGCGAGAGGAACCTATGGACAGAGGCGTTGCCGTAAGGAATGTCCTCATCTATACCCTTGCGGCCAATGTATCCGTTGCCCTGGCGAAGGTCGGGTATGGCCATTTCACAAACTCCATCTCGATAACTTCCGACGGCTTCCATTCCTTCTTTGACGGGACCTCGAACATCGTCGGACTCGTCGGGATCTGGATAGCCTCGCGCCCTCCGGATAGGAACCATCCCTACGGACATAAGAAATACGAGACCCTTTTTACGATGGCGATAGCATCGATGCTCTTCTTCACCTGCTATGAGATACTGAAGAGGGTGTACCACTCGTTTCATGAAGGCCACAGGACCGTCGTTACGGAAATGAGCTTTGTCATCATGATCGTGACGATAGCCGTCAATATCAGCGTGATGCTCTATGAACTGAAGAGGGGCAGGGAGTTGCAGAGTGAATTTCTCATAGCCGACGCGAAACACACGAAGAGCGACATCCTGACATCCTTCTCGGTCATTATCGGGCTGATATTTTCGAGGCTCGGCTATCAGCAGGCAGACGCAATCATCGGGATGATCATCGTGGCCCTCATCGCGAAGATCGGATATGAAATTCTAAAAGCAGCGTCGGATGTGCTCGTCGATACGGTCTGCATCGACACCTTCGATGTAGAGGCCGTGGTGGCAGGGATAGAAGGCGTGAGGGGATGCC
>DASPUT010000014.1 GCA_035622735.1 Thermodesulfovibrionales bacterium
CTCCTCTCGTTCGGGCAAGATGATCCACATAAAGCCGGTAGCCCTTATCAGTCGGTATGCGGCCCGCCGACGTATGGGGCTGAAGGAGAAACCCCATCTCCTCGAGGTCAGCCATGATGTTCCGTATCGTAGCGGGCGAAAGGTTGAAGGCGTACTTCTTCGTTATGTACCGCGATCCGACGGGGTCGGGGTGTGTGATATAGCTGTCGACCACCGCCCACAATACCTTATATGCCCTCTCTTCAATCATTTTTCCTTACATGCCTCGCCCTTAGCACTCTCCCTGGTAGAGTGCTAAAGTTACTGTAACAGGAACTTCCTTACCGTGTCAAGGCAGAGAGTCCTCCCCTACCACTGGAGCTTTCGCTGCATCAGGTTCTCATACATCCCGGGGGGTAAGAATGCCTGGTGGTGTATCTCATCCGTGTAATACTTCGTCGCGATTCTGAAGTCTCTTCTCATCTTGCGGAGGTCGTGCCTCTTCGATGCCGCCGAAAAAGTCCACCAGTTTCCGGCATACGTCGCGAGGGTCGCCGTGTAAAGATCTACGACGGGGAATATAAGTTTCAATGCCTCCTGCACCTCGATGACGATATCTTTGTGGAAATGGAGGGATTCCGAAAGGGAGACGAACATGCCCTCGTCGGTCAGGCAGTCCTTCACGGATTTGAAGAATTCGACCGTGAAGAGGCTCTTCGCGAAACCGACGATGTCGGTGGAGTCGACGATGATGACGTCGATGTCGCCGCTTCTCCCTTTCACAAATTCAGCGCCGTCCATGCATTTTATCTCGACGCGGCTGTCGGAAATGCCGCCGGCAACAGACGGAAAGAACTCCTTTGAGACATTGATGACCTCTTCGTCTATCTCGACAAAATAGACCTTTTCGACCGAGTCGTGTTTCAGGACCTCTCTTACGGTTCCACCGTCGCCGCCTCCGATAACGATCACCTTCTTCGGATTGGGGTGGGCATGCATCACGACGTGGACGAGCATCTCGTGATAGAAGAACTCATCCTTTTCCGTGATCTGCACTACGCCGTCAAGGACGAGTATCTTACCGAAATGAGCGTTTTCGATGACCATGATCTCCTGGAAATCGCTCTTGCCCCTGTAGAGGACTTTTTCTACACCATAGACGTACTGGATCGGTGCATACGGGTCCTTTTCAAAAAACTTGATCATCTTCCCTCCTCTTTCCCGGACTCACGCCTCGGACGGGCGCCATGAGTTCGCTCTTATCGATAATCCTCAACGACTTCCCACGTTTATCGTTCAAATCAAGATCGTCTTCGGGATCGAAAAACCATTGAACTCCGATGCATAGGAGATGGTATAGGCACCGCTCGAAGGTATCAGGATGCGGTTTCCGACCTCCGGCTCGGGAAGCTCAACCTCCCGGTCGATGACATCGAAGCTGTCGCAGCTCGGTCCCGCAACGGTCCAGAGTTTCGGCTCGCTCCTGCTTCCGACGATGTATCGGTACTTGATGCCGCCGACGCTCTCCATCAGACCATTAAAAACACCGACATCGATGTAGAGCCAGTTTTCATCGCCTCTCCGCGCCTTGCCGATTACGGTCGCCACGAAAATTCCCGAATCACCCACAACAGCCCTGCCCGGCTCGATGAAGACCTCCAGATCCTTCGAGAACTTGCGGGAGATCGCTTTGGCGATCTTCTTTTCTATCGTCTCTATGTCAACTACGTTTCTTGTATAGCGAATCGGATAACCGCCGCCGATGTTGAGCATCCGCAGGCTTATGCCCTGGTGTTCGGCGGTCTCCGATAGGTCACGGGCCTTCTCGAGGGCGGTGTCCCAGTTATAGACATTGTTACACTGCGAACCCACATGAAAGGTGATGCCGACGGGGTTCAGGCCCCGCTTCTGCGCACGGATCAGGAGCTCCAGCGCCTCGTCCGTCTCAACCCCGAACTTCTTGCTCAGGGGCCATTCGCTTCCCTCGTTCGGAACGGTGAGTCTCACGTAGACATTGGCGCCACGCGCATACCGGGCGAGCTTTTCGACCTCGGCTGCGGAATCATAGGCAAAATAGGTTATTCCGTAAGAGGCGGCCTGTTCCAGGAATTTCGGAGATTTTATCGGATTGCTCGTTATGATCCGTTCCGGCGAGACACCAAGGGAGGCGAGCATCTGTAATTCGCCTTCCGATGCTATTTCGAAGCCGACCCCGAAGTCGTTCAGAAAAGCGAGGACTTCCCGGTCGGGATTGGCCTTGACCGCGTAGAAGACTTTTGCATTCTTGATGCCCTTGCCGATCAGGGAAATTTTTTCCTTGACCGCCTCCCGGTCTATGAGGAGGTAGGGAGGGGGTTCATCGCTCAGTGCGATGTAGTTGAGCACTTTAGCCCATATTTTTTGGGGGATGCCGTCTGGGGTTATGTCCATACGTCCGTCTTCATCGAAAATTCTTCTGAAAACCGATGAGTAATTCCGTACCGGGATTTTTACGAGTCAGTATTATATAAAAAGTAGCAGGATATTATGCAAGCCGATGAAACAAGATCACTCTTTTTGAGAGCGAAAGATCGCCTTGATTCTGCTCATGATGCCGGTTCGCGCTGTGCCGGTTATCCTGTCCAGCCAGATGCGGGCCCGCTTATGGGAAGGATTGATCGAGAGCGCCTTCCGAAGGTACTTCTCCGTCAGCGCCTTTATCCCCGCGTTACGGTAGACGAGGGAGAGGTTTACGTAGTAATCGGGGTTCGAGGGTGCGAGTAACGTTGCCTTCTCGCACCAACTCTTCGCTTCGTGCAAGAGCCCATGCTGCTTCGAGAGCGAGAGGCCGAGCCAGGAACAGTAGAGAGGATTTTCCGGAGCCAGTTTAACCGCTTTTCTGAAATGAGTTGAGGCATCCTCAAACTGCTCATGCCGATATGCCCTTCTTCCTTCGCGGTACAAAGTCTTTGCATTTCCCGGTTGCTTCGAATCGGCAACGTTCCCTTTTCCGGATCCGCGGTTCCTATCATATTCGGCACGCTTTGCGGAATCAGAAAGCACCTTGTAGGCATCGGTTATTTGCAGAAAGCGCTTCTCCGCGTCGGCCGGAGTTTCCCGTACGCGCAAGCTGTCGGGGTGATATTCCTTTGCGAGCTGTCTGAAAGCCTTCTTGATGTCGGCCTCCGAGGCCTCCCCGGATACCCCCAGCACCGCATAGAGGTCTTCCATCAGTGCGGTTTCCTCGCGTGAAGGAGTTTCTTTGCGGCCATGCGAACGGCATCGGAGACATTCTTATTTTTCTCGAGGGTGACGAGGTCCTTTGTCTTAAGATGAGAAACCAGCGTCGAGCTGACCCCGCCGGGTGTCTTTGGATTGGTTACGAGCGCCAGGATGACGCCATAGTTCTTCATCCACTCCCTATTCTTTGCGATGAAGCGGAGTGCATCTTCGGGTATGTTTCGTGAGTGGGCGATCAACTCCGCCTCTGTCTGCGTCACCTTCGGATTCTTCAGCACGCTGAGCACGACCTCCTTATTGGAGTCCTTGCAGAGGATCGTCCGTATGTCACGGCCTCCCTTTAAGGCGAGGGCGACTTTTTCGCCGACCGTCAGTTTCTGGACCCTCATGAGGAGGCTTGTCTTTCGCTCCTCTTCGGTCGGCAGCGGCCGCTTCTTCAAGGCGTGCATTCCTTCCCTGTCTACGGGCAGGCTGAGAACTCTTCGGGCCTCCTCCCTGATCTCGTCGGGGACATGGGGATTCTCGGTCAGCAGCTCCATGACCTTCGGCCTGTTCCTGTTGGACGTGAAGATTTCCCTGAAGATGTCGGGCTCGGAGGCATCATCCATGAGGATTCCGAGCACCTCTTCAGATGCTACTGATAAGTCAAGTTCTAAGAGTTTTGTCTCTTCCGTCATCGGTTCCTCAGGTAGAGGAAATATTCCCGGTTTCCTTTCTGGCCAGGCACCGGCGACTCGAAGATACCACCGACCAGCAGTCCTGTCTCCTCAGCGAATTCTTTCACAGAGGCGACGGCCGCCATTCTCTTGTCATCATCGCGGATTACTCCACCCTTGCCGACCTCTCCCCGGCCAACTTCGAACTGGGGTTTCACGAGGGCGAGCATTTTGCCGTCCTCCTTCATGAACTCCTTAACCTTTGTCAGGACCTTCTTCAATGAGATGAAGGAAAGGTCGATAGCGGCAAAGTCAATGATGTCGGGGATGCGCTCCTTTTCGAGATGCCGTATGTTTGTGCGCTCGATCAGGAGGACCCTCGGGTTCGTTCTCAATGACCACGCAAGCTGACCGTATCCCACGTCAATACAATACACCTTTTGCGCACCTTTCTGCAGCATGCAGTCCGTGAACCCGCCAGTGGAAGCGCCTACGTCCATCGCCACAACATCCCGCAGTTCTATGCCGAAATGTTCGATCGCCGCTTCGAGTTTAAGCCCGCCGCGGCCGACATAGGGGATATCCATTCCTTTCAGTTCGATGGGGGCGGCGGTATCAACCATGGCGCCGGCCTTCGTCTCCGGCCGGTTTTTGACGAAGACCTTGCCCTCCAGGATCAAGGCCCTCGCTCGGTCACGGCTCGCGGCGATCCCCCGTTTCACGATGACGATGTCAAGGCGCTCTTTCACGTTCTCACAGAGGGGAAACGGCAGCTGCGAAAAGAATCAAGAAACGCGGCTATGCCTCCGGGAAGGAATCGTCTTGTAACGGCCTGCTGCGGCGGGATTGTCATGGGTTGCGGGATCGAGTAAGTCGCGTTCCGTTCCCTTCACTCCGGACTGACATTTCTGTCCGGAGCGCAGACCGACATCTTCTCCCTTCCGTACGGCGAGAGGGTCCGCAACTCTCTGATGATAGGAGGTACAACCTCGACGACGTGCTCGATCTCTTCCTCGGTATTGTAGCGGCTGAGAGAAAATCTGACTGAACCGTGGATGGCGGTGAACGGTACACCCATCGCCCTGAGGACATGGCTCGGCTCGAGCGCACCCGAGGTACACGCAGACCCCGATGAAGCGCATATCCCGTACTCGTTCAACCTGAGGAGGATCGCCTCTCCCTCCACATATTCGAAGCTTATGTTCGTCGTATTCGGCAGTCTCTGTCCGGTGTCGCCGTTCACCCTCGCATCGGGGCATTGCCCGAGGAGGACCTTTTCGAGCCTGTCCCTCAGCGAACTGACGTAATGAGCCTCTCTATCGAAGTTATCGAGCGCGAGTTCACATGCCTTTCCGAGAGCGATGATAGAGGCGACGTTCTCTGTGCCGGCCCTGCGTCCTCGTTCCTGATGCCCCCCGATGATGTAGGGATAGAAACGCGTGCCTTTTCTCACGTAGAGGGCACCGATGCCTTTGGGGGCATGGAGTTTATGGCCCGAGAGGGAGAGCATGTCAACGGGGAGTCTCTTCATGTCGATCGGAATTTTGCCGACCGCCTGAACGGCGTCCGTGTGAAAGAGGATATTCCTTTCCCTCAGGATTTCTCCTATTTCCGGTATCGGGAAGATCACCCCTGATTCATTGTTCGCATACATTACCGATACAACTGCGGTATCGTCATCCAGGGCTCTCGTGAAGAGTTCCATGTTGAACCTTCCCGAGTTGTCAACGGGTATGAACGTAACGCGGTAGCCCTTCCGCGCGAGATGTTTCGAGAAGTTCAGCACGGCGGGGTGCTCTACGCGCGTCGTGATGATGTGTCTTCTCTGCGGATAGGACTCGACAGAACTCATGAGTGCCGTATTGTCGCTTTCGGTGCCGCAACTCGTGAAGATTATCTCTTCGGGCTCGGCATTGATGAGTGCCGCCACTTTCTCCCTCGCTTCTTCAACCCTCCCCTGAAGCTGCCCGCCGAAGGTATGCATGCTCGATGGGTTGCCGTACAGGTCTCTGAGGCACGGGAGCATCGCTTCGAGCACCTCGGGGGCTATCGCTGTGGTCGCGTTGTTGTCGAGATAGATCGGCTTCATCCTTCCTCTACGATGAGATCTTCACTCACGAGTTCCCGCAATTTCTCTTCGATGCCTTTTATCGTAATCCCGCCCATGGGGCATGCAACGCACATGGCCCTGAGCGCGATAATGACCCTGCAGCCGTCAACATCGATGAGTTCCAGGTCACCGCCGTCAGCCTGGAGACTGGGACGTATCTCTTTTTCGAGGACGTCCTGAATGAGGGCTATCCTCTGGAGGTTGGTCAATCTTTTCAGCGCCTTCGGTTTCTCCGGCAGGACCTTCAGAGACCACATATCCCTGAGGATGGCTTCTATGGCGGGAACGCAGGCTCCGCAACCGCCTCCCGCCTTCGTAAAGTTTGTGACCTCCTCGACGGTCGTGAGGTGGTTTTCTCCGGCGACCCTCCGAATCTTCTCTTCCGAGACCTCGAAGCACTTGCAGATAATTCTTTCTTCCGTTTCGGACGGTTTTTGTTCGCCCCGATAATTGGCTATCGCTGCCTCGAGGGCCTCCTTTCCCATTACGGAACAGTGCATCTTCTCCTTGGGAAGTCCGCCGAGGAAATCGGCAATGTCCTGATTCGAGAGTTCGACGGCCTCATCGAGAGTCTTCCCCTTAATGAGCTCCGTGAGGGCCGATGAACTCGCTATGGCCGAGGCGCAGCCGAAGGTCTGGAACTTCGCATCGAGAATCCTCCCGGTCTCTCTATCTATCTTGAGGGTCAGCTTGAGGGCGTCACCGCAAAGGATGCTTCCGGTTTCGCCGGTAGCATCCGGATTCTCTATCTCGCCGACATTCTTCGGATGGAGAAAAAAATCCTTCACCTTTTCGGTGTATTCCCACATGATTCCTTTTTTATCACAGATCGTAGGGGATGTCAAACAGTGCGGTTCATGGAATTTTTCTCCTGTTCTTCAAAAAGGGTAAATGATATACTTTTCTTGTAGGAGTCGAGAAATGAACGACAGGGATAGTGACGCGACACGAGGGGCGCTGGAAAGAAAACTGTGTGAGGTTCAACAACAGCTTGCCGAATTCGAATCGGCGAGGCAGGAATGGAAAAAGACGGAAGACCGTCTGACGGAGATCGGAGAAGGCTTTTTTGATTTCGGGACAGACCCCCTTGAGAACATTAATCGCCTCACCGGCCTCTGCGGCCGGCTCTTAAAGGCTTCGGCAGCTCTCTACAACCGCATCGACCGCGATATGCTCTGTTCATGGGGTACCTGGAATACTCCAGCCGATTACAACCCCGTGGACAAGCCGCAGGGTCATATTTGCTATGACATTATCAAGGAAGGTAGTGACCAGGTCGTTATCGTCGATAATCTTCTCGAGACCTCCTATGCCGAAACCGATCCGAATGTTCGCGCGTATAATCTCCAGACCTATGTCGGGCGCGCGGTGAAATTCGGCGATGCATATGTCGGCTCCCTCTGCATGGTGTACCATGGCAAGGTCATCCCCAGTGAATGGGACAAAAGGCTCATTAACTTTATCGCTTCGGCAATCGCCGTGGAAGAGAAGCGTAAGGCGGCCGAGGAGGAGGCTGAGAGGCGCAGGCAAAGCCTGACGAGACTCCTGACCGCCTCGCAGGTGATTACGGTGACGACGGATCCCAGGAAACTCTTCAGGCTGATCATAAGCACTGCGAAGGACCTGCTCGCCCTGGATTTTTCTACCCTCATGATCTTCTCATCTGATGGGAAGAGCCTTGTTCTCCAGGATAGCCTCGGATTTCCCGATTCGATGATAGGATCCTTCAGACTCATCGAAGGAGAAGGGCTTTCCACCCTCGTGGTCAAGACGAGGAAGCCCGATGTCGTCCACAATTACAGGAGCGAAACACGTTTCGCCGTGTCCTCCGTTATGATGGAAAACGGCATCAACTCTGCAATCGCTGTTCCGATGATACTCGAGGGAGAGGTCTTCGGGGTACTTGTGGGGCATACCCTGGCCCAGAGAGAGTTTACGAAGGACGAGATATCCCTTTACCAGGGGATCGGAAATCAGGCGGCGGTCGCCATCAAGAATTCTATGAATATCCTGGCACTGAAGGAATCAGAAGAAAAATACCGTGATCTCTTTGAGAATGCGAATGACGCGATCTTCATCATCGATTCAAACCTCCGGTATCTCGACATGAACAAGAAGGCGCTCGACATGCTTGGATACTCCAGGGAAGAACTGTTGACGATGAATACCCTCGATATCATCCCGAAGGAACAGGTACCCAGATCGAAGAGGGAATTTGAGAAGTTGCGAGAAACGGGCAACTACGAAAAATTCATCGGGAAGGTCCGTACAAAAGACGGTCGATGGATAGATATCGAGGTGAGCTCATCGGCAATTGTCAGAGGAGGCGCTGTCGTCGGTTCACGGGATATTGTGAGGGACATTACCGAACGGAAAAGGATGGAGGAAGAACTCATCAGGGCACAGAAGCTTGAATCCGTCAGCGTCCTCGCAGGCGGCATCGCCCATGATTTCAATAACATATTGACCGGAATCCTGGGCAATATCACACTCGCGAAGATATATGGAAAGCCGGGCGATACGTGGTATGAGAGGCTGGATGAGGCGGAGCGGGCGTCACTCCGCGCGCGAGACTTGACTCAGCAACTCCTGACGTTCTCGAGGGGCGGAAAACCCGTGAAGAGACTTACCACCCTCGGAAAACTCTTGAGAGATTCAGCGGGCTTTGCGCTGAGGGGCTCCGATATCGGGTGTGAATTCTCGATTCCCGATGACCTCTGGCCCGTCGAAGTCGACGAGGGACAGATGAGCCAGGTCATGCACAACCTGATCATCAATGCCTGTCAAGCAATGCCGAAAGGAGGCAGGATTCGGCTGGAGGCGGAGAATGTGGAGGAGGGGCACGGGGAAGCTGTTCCGTTGGGGAGAGGGCGGTACATCAGGATATCCGTTACGGACAGGGGAGGCGGCATTCCCCGCGATTATCTCGAGAGGATATTCGATCCCTATTTTACGACGAAGGAGAAGGGAAGCGGTCTTGGGCTCAGCATCACCTATTCCATAATCAAGAACCACGGAGGGTTCATCACCGTAGAGTCGGAGGTCGGAGTCGGAACTACTTTCTATGTCTATCTTCCCTCTTCGGAAGGGCATGCTCATCCGGAAGATGTTAAGGAAGAGAAGATGTTTGCAGGTAAGGGAAGGATCCTCGTGATGGATGATGAGGAGATGGTGAGGACTGTCGCCGCGGGAATGCTGAACTTTCTCGGATATGAAGTCGAGACGGCGCGACACGGGGCTGAAGCGGTAGCCCTGTACGAAAAGGCGGGGGAATCAGGCCGACCCTTCGACGTTGTGATCATGGACCTTACGATAGCGGGAGGAATGGGAGGGAAGGAGGCCGCAGAAAGACTGATCGGGATGGATCCGGCGGTCAAGGTCATTGTTTCAAGCGGCTATTCCGATGATCCGGTGATGTCTGACTTCCGGAGCTACGGTTTCAAGGCGGTCATGAAGAAGCCCTATAAGATGCAGGATTTGAGCAAAACCATACGCAACGCGATGAGCGCCGAACCTCCCTCAGAGCACCCCGCGCATTGATTCTTTCTCCGGAGATCCCCTCTGCTTGTGCTTCGGTTCACCGGTTTGGCGTTTTCGGTAACCGTCCCTGAAGATTCCCTTTTGCCGCCTTTTCTGATTCTGCAGCTGAGCGTCTCTATGGTAAAATACGTCCGAAAAAGACCTGAGAAGAAGGAGGGAGATATGTTTCATACGGCGGACGCCCGGGATATTCTGAGCGGAAAAATTACCGATGTCTATTTCGAACGGACGATGACGATCCTTAAGGCAAAGGGTGTAAATCCTGTGGTTAAGGCGGAATTCATTGCGAAGACCCTCCCCGAGGGTCGGTCCTGGTCGGTATTTGCAGGACTTGAAGAGGTGCTGTACCTTGTGAAACACCTCCCTATCAAAGTGAGAGCCATGAAGGAGGGTACGGTCTTTTTCCCCTATGAACCGGTCATTGAGATTGAAGGAAGGTATCAGGATCTTTGCGTCTATGAGACCGCCCTTCTCGGCCTCATATGCCAGGCTTCGGGCGTCGCTACAAAGGCCGCCCGTTTCAAGAGACTTGCGGGTGAACGACCCGTCATCAGTTTCGGAGCCCGGAGAATGCATCCTGTTCTCGCTCCGATGATCGAGAGAAATGCCTATATCGGCGGATGCGACGGAGTGTCGGTCGTGAAATCGGGAGAGATCATCGGTGAAGATCCCATGGGTACGATGCCCCATGCCCTGGTTATCTGTATGGGTTCAACCGTCGAGGCTATCAGGGCCTACCACGAGGTACTCGATCCGAAGTTAAAACGGGTCGCGCTCATAGATACCTTCCTCGACGAGAAGTTCGAGGTACTGAACGTAGCTGAAAGCTTGGGAGAGAGCCTCTTTGCCGTCCGTTTCGATACGCCGGGATCGAGGAGAGGAAACTTCTTCCGCATTCTTGAAGAATGCAGGTGGGAGCTGAATCTCAGAGGGTTCAGCGGGATAAAATTTTATGTGAGCGGCGGGATAAGGGAAGAGGACGTCCCAGTCCTGAATCCGGTCGTGGACGGCTACGGCATAGGGACATCCATCAGTAACGCACCCGTTGTGGATTATGCCATGGACATCATGGAAGTTGGGGGTAAACCCCTAGCGAAGAGAGGGAAATGGTCGGGTTCA
>DASPUT010000015.1 GCA_035622735.1 Thermodesulfovibrionales bacterium
AATTGAGGGACCTCGCGAGGTCGAGCAATGTCCTCGTGCTCGACGCGGTGATTCAAAGGCCGAAGGAGATAAACCCGCGGTTCCTCATGGGAGAGGGAAAGGTGAAAGAACTCATCATCAGCGCGATGAACAAGGGCGCGACCCTCCTCATATTCGACCAGGCCCTGAACCCGTCCCAGACGAAGGCTATCAGCGAACTGACGGAGCTGAAGGTGATAGACCGCCCCCAGCTGATACTCGACATATTCGCCCAGCGCGCCCACAGCAGGGACGGAAAGGTCCAGGTCGAACTCGCACAGCTGAAATACCGGCTCCCGAGGCTGACGGGAAAGGGAACGGCGATGTCGAGGCTCATGGGAGGGATCGGCGGAAGAGGGCCGGGTGAAATGAAGCTCGAGATCGACAGAAGGAGGGTGCGCGACCGCATCGGCCTCCTCGACCGGGAGCTCAAGTCGCTTTCGGAGGCGAGGCGGCAGAGGAAGCAGAGGAGGGTCGAGACGGGCATCCCGATCATATCGATTGTGGGGTACACGAACGCCGGGAAGTCGACCCTGCTGAACGCCCTCACGAAGAGCGAGACCTTTGTGGAGGAGAGGATGTTCGCCACCCTCGACACCTCGAGCAGGAGGCTGAGGTTCCCGAGAGAGCGGGAGGCGATCATCACCGATACCGTCGGTTTCATCAGGGACCTCCCGAAAGACCTGGTCGCCGCGTTCAGATCGACCCTCGAGGAACTTGAAGACGCCGACCTCCTCGTGCACCTCGTCGACGCCTCCAACCCGAGGTTCGAGGACCATATCGCGGCTGTCAGGAGGATCCTCGAGGACCTCAACGTCGGAAAGAAGGAACAGCTCCTCGTCTTCAACAAGATCGACAGGGTGCCGCCGGAACTGGTCGCGGTCCTGAAGACGAGATTCAACGCGATCGCGCTCTCGTCCCTTGACCCTTCAACGTTCAGGCCCTTTCTCGATGCGATCGAGGCCTACATATGGGATAGCAAAATGACCGGAACAACAGTATAATAACAGTATAGAAAGGCTACCGGTATTTTCTGAAGGGAATCAGGTGATTTCATGGAATTCAAGCCGAAATGGATAGCTTGGGAGATTACGCGAAGGTGCAACCTGAAATGCGTGCACTGCCGCTCTTCTTCCGAGATGGAGGTGAAGGGGCATCCGGATTTTTCTACGGAAGAGGCCTTCAGGATGCTCGATGACATAGCAGGTTACGCCCAGCCGGTCATGGTCTTATCAGGGGGAGAACCCCTCATGAGGCGGGATGTCTTCGAGATAGCGAAATACGGGACCGAGAAGGGCCTGAGGATGTGTCTCGCCACAAACGGCACCCTTATCAACCAAGAGCTGTGCGGAAAGATAAAGGATTCGGGGATACGGATCGTCTCTCTCAGTCTCGATGGTTCGACGGAAGAGGTGCACGACAATTTCAGGAACGAAAAAGGGGCCTTTTCGGGCATACTGAACGCGGCGCGGCTCTTCAAGGAGAACAGCATCGAATTTATCATAAACTCATCCTTCACGAAGAGAAACCAGGAAGAGATACCGAAGGTGTACAAGCTTGCAAAGAAGCTCGGCGCCACGGCATGGTATATGTTCATGATCGTGCCGACGGGCAGGGGTGAGGATATCATGAACGAGCTCATCTCGAAGGAGGAATATGAGGACATCCTCGAGTGGCACTATGAGATGGAGAAGGATGAAGCGGACATGCTCGTGAGGCCGACGTGCGCTCCGCACTATTACCGGGTGGTGCTCCAGAAGGCGAAGGAAGAGGGGGTCAAGTTCGAGCGGAGGACGCTCAAGTTTTCGACGGGCGGCGCGAAGGGCTGTCTCGCGGGCCAGCTGATCTGCCTCATCAACGTTGACGGCGATGTCCTGCCCTGCAGCTATTTCCCGAAGTCGGCGGGCAACATGAGGGAGCATTCCTTTCAGGAGATATGGGAGAATTCGGAGTTGTTCCGGGAACTCCGGGATTTCAAGAAATACAAGGGCAGGTGCGGTTCCTGCGAATACATCAATGTATGCGGCGGCTGCAGGGCGAGGTCTTATTCGGTCTATGGAGATTACCTGGAAGAAGAGCCGTTCTGCGGTTACACGCCGGTGAAGATGCAGAAGAAGGCTGTCGGCAGATAAGGCGCGAACCCGGAAACGACTCTCTGTTTCTCTGTTCTCTTTTGGCTGAAAACTCGCATGCGTACGATAATAAGGAGGTTCTATGAACGATACATTTCTGAAGGCATGTCGCGGTGAAGAGACTGCTTATACGCCCGTATGGCTCATGAGACAGGCCGGGAGGTATCTCCCCGAGTATCAGGCCGTCCGCTCCGGGGTCGATTTCCTCACGCTCTGCAAGACTCCCGAACTCGCCGCTCAAGTGACGAAGCAGCCTGTAGATATACTCGGCGTGGACGCCGCGATACTCTTCTCCGATATCCTGATACCGGTCGAGGCGATGGGGATGCACCTCGAATTCTCCGATAAGAAAGGGCCCATATTGAACGACCCGGTGAGAAACAAGTCGGGTGTGGACCGCCTCATTATCCCGGACACGGAAGACAGCATGCCCTTCGTTCTCGAGGCGATCAAGATCCTCGGGGCCGACCTCAGGGTCCCCCTCATAGGTTTTTCAGGGGCGCCTTTCACCCTCGCCACGTACATGGTGGAGGGAGGGAGCACGAAGAATTTTGTGAATACGAAGAGGATGATGTTCCAGAACCCTGGTCTCTTTCACCTCTTCATGGATAAGATTACCTTGACCGTAATAGCATACCTCTCTTCCCAGGTGCATGCCGGCGCACAGGCGGTCCAGCTCTTCGACAGCTGGGCCGGTGTTCTCGCTCCGGAGGATTATAAGGAGTTTGCCCTTCCCTACGTGAAGAGGGCTGTCTCGGAGCTCAGGAAAGAAGGCGTGCCGATAATCTATTTCGTGAACGACTGTGCCGGGGTCCTGAAGGAAGTCAAGAAGTCGGGCGCAGATGTCATCGGTGTGGACTGGAGGATCGACCTCCACGATGCGATAAAGAAGATCGGGAAGAAGTTCGTTGTTCAGGGGAACCTCGACCCGTGCGCGCTCTTTCTGCCGAAGGAGAAGATCGAGGATAGGGTGAAGGACGTTCTCTGGAAGGGGGAGTTCGCGAAGGGACACATCTTCAACCTCGGTCACGGTATCCTGCCGGAAACCCCGGTCGAAAATGCCGTGGCGATGGTCGAGGCCGTCCACAGGTTCAGCGAAAAGTAGCAGGCAGCGGCCGTTTATTCCGGAGTCTGAGGGTGAACGGGTCTTCCCGACACGCCCTGAGAGGTAGGCGCGATAAGAACGATTGGCGTAATACTCCTCAACCTTGGGGGGCCTGACTCCCTTCAATCCGTCCGGCCCTTTCTCTATAACCTCTTTTCCGACAGAGAGATCATCAGACTCGGACCTTCCTTTCTCCAGAAGCCCCTGGCATGGCTCATCGCGAGCCTCCGATCGGCAAAGACGGAAAAGATGTACGGCTCGATCGGCGGAGGATCTCCCATCCTCGGCATTACCACCGCGCAGGCCTCTGCCCTCGAAAAGTCCCTGAACGGGGCACCGGCGGCCGATAAGGGGCCCTTTAAGGTCTACCTCGGCATGCGGTACTGGCATCCCTTTATCGATGATACCGTGAAAAGGATGCACGCCGACGGCGTTGGGGCTGCGGTGGCGCTCACCCTCTATCCCCAGTATTCCCTTGCGACAACAGGCTCTGCCCTCTCCCGGTTCATTCGGGAGGCGGAGAGGTATTCGCTCCAAAGCGCCCTCATCTCCTCCTGGTTTGATTATCCCCTCTATATCGAGGCCCTCACCGACGTCATCAAAAAGGGTCTCGGCTCGTTTCAGGGGAAAGACGCCGATCTTCTTTTCAGCGCCCACAGCCTCCCCGTCCGCATCATCGAATCGGGAGACCCTTACGTGGAGCAGGTCCGTGGGACGATCAAAGCGGTGATGAAGAAGGTGAATCTGCGGTGGCACCTTTCGTACCAGAGCAAGAGCGGGCCGGTTACATGGCTCAGCCCATCGACAGAAGAGAAGATGGCCGAACTCGCCAGGAAGGGAGTGAAGAACCTTCTCGTAGTGCCGGTCAGCTTTGTCTCGGACCATATAGAAACACTTTATGAAATTGATATATTATATAGGCAGCATGCTCAGAGGCTCGGGATAAATCTCGTCAGGACCGAATCCCTGAATACGCATCCCCTCTTCATAGAGGCGTTGAGAGAGATGGTTACGAAAGAGGTGGAGAAGCAGGGATGGCAGGAATAGAGGAAAGATCGACCAACGGTAAGTGCTCGGGGGTCAGAGACTCTTGAGCGGGAAAGGAGGAGGCATTGAAGGACGAAGAGATTATCCAACTTCTCTTGAAGGAGAGCGAAGAGTTTAAGAAGCTCGAACAGGATCACAAGAATCTCAAGGGCATGCTCGCAGAGATCGACAAGAAGGTCTATCTCTCACCGGAAGAGGAGATGGAGCGAAAGAAGATCCAGAAACTGAAGCTTTCGAAGAAAGACAAAATGGCGGAACTCGTGAGGGAATATAAGAAGAGCCACACGAATTAGGCGCTGGACATCAGGCAGTCAGAATTGCGGAGATACATTTCTATTCTCTCCGCGGCGCTGGCTGCTATTTTTTGAGAGGGGGTACTATTCTCGTGAGAAGCAAAGTGATAAAAGAAGGTCTGGAACGGGTTCCTCACCGGGCGCTCTTGTACGCCACCGGCATCCCGAGGACCGAGATGAACAAGCCCTTCATCGGAGTTGCAACGAGCTTTACGGACATCATTCCCGGTCATATCGGCATGAGAGACCTCGAGCGGTTCATAGAGAAAGGGGTTCACACGGGCGGAGGCTATCCCTTCTTCTTTGGTATCCCCGGTATCTGTGACGGAATCGCGATGGGCCATTCGGGAATGCATTATTCGCTCCCCTCGAGGGAGCTGATCGCTGACATGGTCGAGACGGTCGCGCAGGCCCACCAGCTTGACGGGCTCGTGCTCCTCACGAATTGCGATAAGATCACCCCCGGGATGCTCATGGCAGCGGCGAGGATAAACATCCCGAGCATCGTCGTTACCGCGGGTCCGATGCTCTCCGGCCATTATCGGGGGAGGAGGCTCAACCTTACGAGTGATACCTTCGAGGCCATAGGCAGGTACAGGAAGGGGCTCATAAAGGACGACGAATTGCAGGCCCTCGAGATCTGCGCCTGTCCCGGTGCAGGCTCCTGCCAGGGGATGTATACGGCAAACACGATGGCCTGCGTCACCGAGGCGCTCGGGATGAGCCTGCCCGGGAGTGCAACGTCTCCGGCATCCCTTGCGCAAAAGAGGAGGTTCGCCTTTGAGAGCGGCGTGAGGATCGTCGACCTAATCAGGAAAAAGATCGGGCCGAGGAAGATCATGACGCGCAAGGCCTTTGAGAACGCGATCATGGTGGACCTTGCCCTCGGAGGCTCGACAAATACCGCTCTCCATATCCCCGCGATAGCCCATGAAGCCGGGGTCGCGTTGCCGCTCGAGGTCTTTGACGAATTGAGCCGGAAGGTTCCCCACATAACCAATATGATCCCCGGCGGGACCTATTACATGGAGGACCTCGATTACGCAGGAGGGATCCCTGCCGTCATGAAGCGGCTGAAGCCCCTGCTCCGTCCGTCCGTCTCGGTTTCCGGGAAGAGTATAGCGGAGATCGCGAGTAACGCAATGATCATGGATGAAGAGGTGGTCAGGCCCCTGAACAGGCCTTACCACAAGGAAGGCGGCATCGCGATACTCAGGGGCAACCTCGCTCCCGAAGGCGCCGTAGTGAAGCAGACGGCTGTCAGTAAGGGAATGATGAAATTCGAGGGAAGGGCGAGGGTCTTCGATTCGGAAGAGGCCGGGATGAAGGCGATACTCGGCGGGCATATCAAGGCCGGGGATATCGTCGTCATACGGTACGAAGGCCCGAAAGGCGGGCCGGGCATGAGAGAGATGCTGTCGCCGACCGCGACAATAGCCGGCATGGGACTGTCCGAATCTGTCGCCCTCATTACCGACGGACGATTCTCCGGCGGGACCCGGGGACCATGCATCGGCCACATCTCTCCAGAGGCGATGGAGGGAGGCCCTATCGCTGCTATCAGAAATGGCGACAAGATTCGGATAGACATCCCGAAGAGAAGCATCGACGTTCTCATATCACGTGAAGAGATGAAGAGGAGGCTCTCTCTCTGGAAACCTCCTAAACCGAAGATAACGAAAGGCTATCTCTCGCGGTACTCTCGTATGGTCAGCTCCGCAGGAAATGGCGCGATCATGAAATAGGCCCGGTCCGGAGGCTGTTCAGGAGCAAAATCACAAGCCATTCCATTTTATCCGGGCTTTTGGTAAAATGGTTAAACTCTAAAGGAGCGCTATGCCTATGAAGATCCTCGGTGCGGAAATTATCATCGAATCCCTCAAGAGAGAGGGAGCGAGACATATATTCGGATATCCCGGAGGCGTGGTCCTCAATATCTTCGATCTTCTCTATGACAGCAAGGATATCCAGCTGATCCTGACGCGGCATGAGCAGGGTGCGATCCACGCGGCGGACGGATACGCTCGTGCCACGGGCAAGGCGGGTGTAGCCCTCGTAACCTCGGGCCCGGGCGCGACGAATACCGTTACGGGAATCGCCACCGCGGCCATGGACTCGATCCCCCTCGTCGTGCTGTCGGGTCAGGTGCCGACGATGCTCATCGGCAATGACGCCTTTCAGGAGGCTGATATCGTCGGGATAACGAGGCCGTGCACGAAATACAACTACCTCGTAAAAGACGTAAAGGAGCTCTCGAAGATAATACGGGAGGCCTTTCATATCGCGACGACCGGCAGGCCCGGTCCCGTCCTCATAGACCTGCCGAAGGATGTAACATCGACGAAGACCGAATTCACCTGGCCCCACATAGACATACGGAGTTATAAGCCGACGTATGAGGGAAACAAATACATGATTACTCAGGCCGCCCACCTTATCGCCAAGGCGAAGAAACCGGTAATCGTGGCAGGGGGAGGGGTGATAAGCTCCGGTGCCTCGAAGGAACTGAGAGAACTAGCGGAACATGCCGAGATTCCCCTGACGATGACCCTCATGGGGCTCGGCGGTTTTCCGGGGTCGCATGAGCTCTCTCTCGGAATGCTCGGGATGCACGGTACCTATTATGCCAATAAGGCGGTGCAGGACTCCGACCTCCTCATCGCGATAGGGATGCGTTTTGACGACCGGGTTACCGGGAAGATAGATTCCTTTGCTCCCCACGCAAAGATCGTGCATATCGATATAGACCCGACCTCGATCAGGAAGAACGTGAGAGTCGATACGCCGATCGTCGGGGACGTGAAGAAGGTGCTCACGGTTCTCAATAAAGTCCTCAAGGAAGAGATTCAGGAACAGTGGGCAGAGGTGAGGAAGGCCTGGCTCAGACAGATAAAGGATTGGAAGGCCGAGAGGCCCCTGACCTACACGTGGAGCGATGACGTGATAAAGCCGCAGTTTGTCGTTGAGAAGATTTATGAACTGACGAAAGGCGACGCCATCATCACGACGGAGGTGGGACAGAACCAGATGTGGGCCGCTCAGTTCTACAAGTACGACAAGCCGAGGACATGGCTCTCGTCAGGCGGGCTCGGCACCATGGGATACGGATTTCCGGCCGCCATCGGAGCGCAGCTTGCGTTTCCGAACAAGCTCGTAATCGACATCGCGGGCGACGGCAGTATCCAGATGAATATCCAGGAACTTGCTACGGCGATAATCAACAAGCTGCCGGTAAAGGTGGCCATCCTGAACAACCGTTACCTGGGGATGGTGAGGCAATGGCAGGAGCTCTTTTACAACGAACGGTACTCCTACAGTCATCTCGATGTGACCCCTGATTTTGTGGAAGTCGCCCATGCCTATGGCGCG
>DASPUT010000016.1 GCA_035622735.1 Thermodesulfovibrionales bacterium
CACCCAACTTGTTCATGGCTATCACCTCAAAAAAGCCTTCACGTGTCTGGTCAGCGGTGATGTCACGGTTGGAACTGCCGAAGTTGAACTCAACCCCGTTTGGGAACATAGTCGGGAATATGACAGCAGGATTAGGATCAGACGGCATCGCGGGAATCATCTGAGTGAACGTATCGTTGTCTGTCGAGAAGAGTCGCGCAGCGCCGTCAGCGTCACTGATAATTTCACCGCTCCAAACATCATTAGGGCTCAAGCAGATATCCAAGCTCAGAATCTCCCACCCACCGTTGCAGAGTCCGTCCTCTGTATTGATGTCAGCCGCTTCCCTGAATCTTATCCTCGCCCTAACACCATATGACGAACTTGTGTTAATGACTGTAAAGATATTCTTACGGTTGGCGTCCCTCACATTGTAATACCCGTAAATCAACGCGTCTCCCAACCCACTGGGATTAACAAAGACCCTAGTTGGCGGCAATACACTCTCCGAGCCTGAAGCAAGAGAGTCTATTTGGACTGCAAAGGCAGACCCAAAACCCATGACAACAAGCAACATCGCAATGAAGGCGCTCTTCTTAATCATTGATTTCCTCCTTGCCCGAAACATTGCAGAATTACATCGACCCCTCAATGAAATCTTATCGGACTTCGAGCCACAAAACAAGAAATTTATGAAAGCCCGCAAGACGAACACTTGTACGTAGTTCTGATTATACAGGCCGTTGGTTTATCCTAACACTTCCGGGCTTCCCAACTTCGCCTTGGACAGAATACGTGAAGTCATGGAACAGGCCGATGGCCCAGAGGTTGGTCATGAGATGGGAGGTTATGGAAGAAGTGGTGAATTCCGATTCATCCCGGCAGAGTGAAAGGTATGGGACTATCTGGTCGGGGAGATGGTGGTCAAAGGCCGCGCCTGAAGCGTAATATTCGAGGAAATCAGCTCCCGCCTCCTCTCCGACTTTCTCGGCCCTCTTTCCCCTCGCGCCGAGTGCTGTGAAGCCAGCTGATGAATGTTCCGATTCCGACTGAAGGTATATAAACGTTCCCTGTCCAAAGGAAGAGACATTGAGCAGTTCGATCTTTTCATCAAAAGATGGGGCCTTGATCACGGAATGGATCTTTTCGACCATGGCGTTCCGTTGTCTCTCCGCTATCGAAAGCGGTAGATTCCCGACAGCCGAATATCCCCGCAGCGCGAAGACCTTTCCCCTTTCTGCGACCCTCAGGGGTTTAATCTCGTTTGGAGGAGAGATTTCAACTCTGATTTTCCCTCCGCCCTTCGGGTAGAATCCGTAAGACTCTATGGATACGTTTATCGAGACCCCGAGTTTTCTCAGGATGGGGACAAAGACGCCCGCAATATAGTGATAGGATGGACTGAGGGGAACGTGGGTCCCTCCTTTTAGGATGACCGTGGTTCTCTTTTTTGCGGAAATAAGCGCGGGTATGATCGTCTGGAGAACGAGGGTGACAGAGCCGGCAGTACCGGTGTCGAAGAAAAAGTCTCCGGCCTTCACCTCTCGCGGTGAAAAGAGAAGCTCCGATGATCCTTTGGAGTCACCCCTTACTTCGGCGTTCGATATCAGCTGAGCAGCCCTGACCGCTGTGAGATGCTGGGGCATGAGCCCGGGTCTCTCCCTGCCTTTTCTGATATTGAATATCCTGAAGGGTTTTGCTAAGAGACAGGAGAGACCGAGGGCTGTTCTGAGTATCTGACCGCCGCCTTCTCCTTGGCTGCCGTCTATCTCGACCATGATGTATCCTATCACTTTTCGTTTGGGTTGTTCATGAACTTCAGGCCGCATGTTCTGCACGGGACGGAATATGTGTATGTATAATGAATGAGGAGTGCGTGAGCAGGCTCGGTGGCGAAGATGAGAACTCTATCGATGACGGTGCTATGGCCGGGACATTAGAAGACTTCATTCGGGATAAGGCGGTCCTCCGTGAGTTGACCGAATCGGCGAATAAGATAATCATGATCTTAGGCGGTTCCGATTCCGGCAAGACGACCCTCATCGAACATTTGGCACACTCCCTCGCAAAGGACTCAACGGTCGGCATTGTAGACCTCGACATGGGACAATCTCATATCGGCCCTCCCACGACCGTGGCTTGGGGAAAAGTGAGGGGAGGATTCGAAGGCTGGTCCGGCGTCATGACCGAAGACTTCTATTTCACCGGTACCGTCACCCCCCTCGGCAGCCTCCTTCCTGCCGTGACCGGCGCGAAGCTGATGACGGATAAGGCCGCGTCTTCCTGCGACAAAGTAATTATCGACACGACAGGCCTGATAGCGGAACCAGCGGGCCGTCTGCTGAAGCAGCATAAGGCGGATATCATCTGTCCAGACATCATCCTCGCCGTTGACCGTTCCGGAGAATTGGACCATATCCTCGACCCCTTCCTTCTTCAAAGACGCCCGCGGGTCTGTCGCCTCCCTGTCCCCGATTTTATCGGGGCAAAAAGTCCGTCCCAGCGGGGTTGTTATCGCTTTGAGAAGATCGCTGCATATTTTCACGGTGCCGATGTCATAGAGGTTCGTACTGCGGATATCCCCCTAAGAATGACCGGTGGACCCCTGAGAGGGGACATAACGCGTATGAGGAACAGGATCGTTTCTTTCAGGAATGAGCATAACAGGGATATCTCTCTAGGCTTCATCGAGGGAATCGATGCCGACAGAGAAACCTTGCAGGTCCTCACTCCTCTGAAACATGGTACTCGGTTTACAGCAGTTATTGTGGGTAAGACGGAGATAGACATGACTGACGGAGAACTGAGAGATGCGAGTCCCGTGCCTTGCTGAAGACCCTTATGGTATACTTTTCTGATTATCACGGGAGGTAAGAGATCTTGGAAGAGCGATACGAGCCGCAGCGGGTGGAGTTGAAGTGGCAGGCGTACTGGTCCGAGAAAAAGCCTTACAGAACCGATACGGAGACTTCCCAAAAGAAATTCTATTGTCTCGAGATGTTCCCTTATCCTTCAGGTAAGATCCATATGGGACATGTGCGGAATTATGCGATAGGGGATGTCATCGCGAGGTACAAGCGCATGCGCGGGTACAACGTCCTCCATCCCATGGGGTGGGACTCTTTCGGCCTCCCCGCGGAGAACGCGGCGATAAAACAGGGAATACATCCTGCAGAATGGACTCATGAGAATATCGATTTCATGAGGAGACAGCTAAACCGCATGGGGCTCAGCTACGACTGGGACAGGGAGGTGACGACCTCCTCCCCGGAATACTACCGATGGAACCAGTGGTTCTTCCTCAGGATGTATGAAAAGGGGCTCGCCTATAAGAAGGCCTCATTCGTGAACTGGTGCCGGTCCTGCGCCACGGTTCTTGCCAACGAGCAGGTGATAGACGGGAAGTGCTGGCGCTGCGACAACGAGGTGATCCAGCGAGAACTCGAGCAGTGGTTCTTCAAGATCACCGCGTATGCCGATGAACTGCTCGTGGGATGCGACAAACTCAAGGGCTGGCCCGAGAATGTCGTGGCTATGCAGAAGAACTGGATCGGCAAGAGCGAAGGCGTTGAGGTAGATTTTCCGATAGAGGGGACGGATGAAAAGATGCGGATATTCACGACGAGGCCCGATACCCTCTGGGGGGTGACCTTTGTCTGCATCGCGCCGGGACATCCCCTTTGGGAGAAACTCGTGACAGACAGGGAAAAATTGAATGGGATAAAAGCGAAGTACGGCAACGTAGAAGAAAAGGTGGGTTTCTTTACCGGCCATTACGCACGTAACCCGATGAACAACGAAAAGATACCTGTCTACGTCGCGAACTTCGTGCTCATGGAATACGGGACAGGCGCCATCATGTCGGTGCCTGCTCATGACCAGAGGGATTTTGACTTTGCGAAAGAGTACGGTCTTCCGATTAACGTAGTAATCGTTCCCGAGGATAAGGCATCGGCGAATCCTGAACCGATTACCGGGGCCTTTGAGGACGAAGGGATTCTCATCAACTCAGCCCAGTTCAGCGGATTGCCGAGCGGGGAGGCGAAGAGGAAGATCGGAGAATACATCGAAGGGCGCGGGCTCGGCAGACGGGTCATCAACTACAAACTCCGTGACTGGGGCGTCTCGCGGCAGAGATACTGGGGCACGCCGATTCCGATCATCTATTGTGAAAAATGCGGTATCGTCCCTGTGGACGAGAAGGACCTTCCGGTCATCCTCCCCGAGGGGGTGAAGTTTACCGGGCAGGGAGGATCTCCGCTCCTCGATTCGGAGGAATTTTTGAGAGTAGATTGTCCGAAGTGCGGGGGCGGGGCGCGGCGTGAGACGGACACCATGGATACCTTCGTCGATTCATCCTGGTATTATGTGCGGTACTGTTCGAGAAGGGACGAAGAGGCCCTCAAGAGGGATAACATCGCTTACTGGATGCCGGTGGATCAATACATAGGCGGTGTGGAGCACGCGGTCCTTCACCTTCTCTATTCCCGTTTTTTCACCCGCGTCATGAGGGACATCGGCATTCTCGATATCGACGAGCCGTTCACGAACCTCCTCACTCAGGGGATGGTATGCATGGAGACCTTGAAATGTCCCGAGCACGACTGGCTCTTCCCCGAGGAACTGAAGGACGGGAAGTGCCTCCATTGCGGGAGGGATGTCATAAGGGGCCGGGTCGAAAAGATGTCGAAGTCGAAGAAGAACGTGGTCGACCCCGACCATCTCATCAATAGATACGGCGCTGATACCGCGCGGCTCTTTTCCCTCTTTGCCGCCCCTCCTGAGAAAGACCTCGAATGGTCTGACAGGGGTGTTGAAGGGGCTTACCGGTTTTTGAACAGGGTCTGGGGAATCGTCTTCAGGAACCGACCGGAACTGACGGAAAAAGGGCAGGGGGGCTCATCCGAAGTTGCCGACATTCATCAGACAGCGAGCCTGTCGCCTCTTGCCTCACAACTCTTGCGGAAGACGCATCAGACGATAAAGCGGGTGACCCTTGACATAGAGCGGGAATACCATTTCAACACCGCGATCGCGGCCCTCATGGAACTCGTGAATGAACTTTCCGCTTTCAAGGCAGAAGATGACGACGACAGGGCGATATTCAGATATGCCGTCGAGACGATTCTCATGCTCCTCTCTCCTTTCGCTCCTCACATCGCAGAGGAACTCTGGGACGCGATAGGCAATGAACCGGACTTGTTCGGGAGGAGCTGGCCTGAATGGGACGAAGAGATAGCGCGTGAGGAGGAGATAGAGCTTGTTATCCAGGTCAACGGTAAGGTGAGGTCGAAGATCATGGTCCCGCAAGGACTTTCCGACGAAGAGATTAAGGAGAGGACGCTGGCAGAGGAGAGGACGCGGGAGATCCTTTCGGGCAAGACGCTGAAGAAGATCTTTGTGGTGAAGGGAAGGCTCGTGAATATCGTGATATGAAGAGACCGCATGGAAGAGAAGGCATGGGATACAGGGTGAGGAGAGAGAAAGGGTCGTATCATTATTTTGGGACAGTGCTTTCCGTTCTGCTCATGGCTTCTTGTTTGGTCTCTTGCGGCTACTCGATACAGGGCAAGGCAAACCTTCCGTTTCAGGCGGTCAGCCTCGGGAAGATCGCGAACAGGACCTTCGAGCCGAAGCTGGAAGACAGGATGCAGGTGGCGCTCGTTGAGGAACTCATGAAGAACGGATTTACCCTGGTTCAGAATTCCGAATACCGGATAGAAGGGGTAATTAATGTCTTTCAGATGAGGGTCCTTTCCGAGAAGAACAGTGTTGCCGTCGAATATGAGGTGATCATCAGGGGAGATTTTAAACTCGTCGGGCCGTCCGGCAAGGTCAGGCCGCTAGCAAAAGGAGGGGTCTTCATCGTCTCCTTTCTGAGTACGGACAGTCTCAACGTTGTCATGGCGCGAAAGGAAGTGGCGATAGAAAAGGCGTTGAGGGATTTTTCGACGGAGCTTGTCGCCTCGGTAATATACTCATGAGCATCAGGCATTTCATACAGGAGATCGAAAAGGGTCTGCGCGCACCCGTATATTTCCTTTACTCCGAAGAGAGCTATCTTCTGAAAGAGGCCTCTTTCATGGTCTCGGGGGCGATACCCGAAGCGGAGAGAAGTTTCGGCCTGTCCGTCTATGACCTCGACGGCATCGATGAAAGACCGTCTCTTGACCAGGTCATCGATAGTGTAAATACGTTGCCCTTCATGGGAGGCCGCAGGACCGTCATCCTCGAAAATGTCCAGGAACTCGGCAAGAAAGAGATGGAGGGGCTTGAAAGGTACATCGCTGACCCGGCTCCTTCATCTGTCCTCGTTCTCCTTCACCGGGGGAAACCGAAGGCCCAGTTTACAGGGCTTACGAAGAAGGTCAAGGCGATACCCCTCGACATGCGGGAGCAGGATATCCCGTCATGGATCAGGGAGAGGGCCCGACAAAAGGGATTGGTCCTGACTGATGAAGCTCTGGACTATCTCATCGGGTTGATCGGACCCGATGTCGGACTCATTTCCTCTGAACTCGAAAAATTCATCCTCATAGGGAAGAATCCGATCAACAAGGATGATATTGTGGATATTGTGAGCGGCGGCAACGACTATTCGGTATTTGACCTCGTGGACGCTGTGAAGGATCGGGACGCCGGACGGGTCTTCAGGATCGCGAAGGCCCTTCAGGAGAGCGCCGACTCGTACAGTCTCCTCGGCGCGATCAACTGGCACTACAGTCGTCTGTCTCAGCGGGATAAGGGGAAGAGGGGCTATTATGACAGGGTCTTCGGTCTCCTCCACGAAGCGGACCTGCGCATAAAGACGTCGGGGGGGACCTTTCCTATGGAATACCTTCTTATCAGGCTACTTCGGATTTGAAAACGGTGTTGGCAAGCTTCGCGAGGCGGGATACCTTTCTCGAAGCGGTGTTCCTGTGTATTACGCCTTTTGAGGCAGCTTTCGTGATGGTCTTCGTCGCTTCCGCAAATATCTTTTGGAGCTCTTCCCTGTTCTTGTTCGCAACAGCGGTCTCCACCTTCTTTGTGATCGTCTTTATCGCCGTCTTCACGGCCTTATTACGGAGCCTGTTCTTTTCCGCCTGACGGTCTCTCTTCAGTGCGGAGAGATTCTTTTTTGGTGCTGATTTTCCGGCCAAAGTATCCTCCTCTGTGATGGTTTATACGTCTGAGCGAGCACTAAAATAGCATAACCCCACCGGGAAAATCAATCGCGCTTCTTCATTTCGTCGTCGTTGTGGTAAAATCTCCTGTATGAAACGCTATAGGCCGGTCTCGCTGAAGAAGATAAAGACGTACCCCCTCTGTTCAAGGAGGTCCAGAGTCGAGATCGAATCGGCCGCTCTCCCCCATGAGAGCGGCGGCTCGTTCAGGGCCTTCCTCGAAGGACTCCCCTCCTTTCTCGCTGCCTCCGACCTGAAAGCGGTAATCCGGGCTGTTGTCCGGGCGAGAAAGAATGACAGGCCCGTGTTGCTCGGCATGGGAGCCCACCCCATAAAGGTCGGACTCTCCCCGGTCATCATCGACTTGATGAAAAGGGGAATCATCACCGGGATTTCGACGAACGGCGCCTGCATCATCCATGATTTCGAACTCTCCCTTTCCGGGAGGACTTCAGAGGACGTCGCGACGGAACTCTGCACCGGAAGGTTCGGCATGGCGAAAGAGACGGGCAGAGAATTGAATGCCGCCATCCGCAGGGGCGTCTCAAAAGGCTATGGTATCGGAAGGTCCGTCGGGGAATACATCTTTAAATCGAAAAACAGGTTCAGGGATAAGAGTATCTTCTCCGAGGGCTTCAGACTCGGTCTCCCCCTCACCGTCCATGTCGCGCTCGGGACCGACATCATCCATATGCATCCGCAGGCCGACGGTGCCATGATCGGCGAGGGGAGCCTGACGGACTTCAGATTGCTCGCATCGATAGTCAGTGACCTGGAGGGAGGAGTCTTCATGAACCTCGGTTCGGCGGTTATTCTCCCTGAGGTCTTCCTTAAGGCACTGACGATAGCGAGAAACCTCGGCAACAGGGTCGAGGAGATCACGACGGTGAATATGGATTTCATCCAGCATTACCGGCCGAGGGAGAACGTACTGAGACGGCCGACCCTGAAGAAGGGGAGATCCTATGCGCTGACGGGGCATCATGAGATAATGCTCCCGCTCCTCGCGGCGGGGATTATTGAGGAGACGGCATGAAGGTTATCGTCGACATCGATCTCTGCATCGGATGCGGAAGATGCGAAGAGATATGCCCGGCGGTCTTTCACCTCAATGAAGAGATCGGCAAATCAGAGGTGATAGACGAGGAGGCCTGCGAGTATGTCGGCTGCTGCGAGGCGGCAGAGGAAAATTGCCCTGTTGACGCGATCACCATCGAAGAGTAGGGCAGGGCGATCACCCCAAAGCGACAGCATGCGTCTTCTCCTACCAAGCCGGCCTTTCGCGATTCGCATCGGGGCGAAAAGCTCTCTTCTGAGAGATGAGTGATTTTGCCATCCAGAGGGTCTGGCCTCTCCTCAAGAAACAGGTGAGCGATCTCAGCGTGCCCTGGCTCGATGTTGTTGCGGCACGCGAGAGGGACCCTTTCAAGATACTCGTCTCCTGTATCCTCAGCCTGAGGACTCAGGACAAAACTACCGGGGTAGCCTCCGAGAGACTCTTCGCCCTCGCGTCGAAACCTGAAGCTATGGCCTCACTGAGTCTGAACAAGATTAGGAACGCCATCTATCCGGTAGGGTTCTATAATGTCAAGGCGAAGACGATAAAGGCCCTGAGCGGGACAATAATGCGTGACTACGACGGAAGAGTCCCGGACAGCATCGACGAACTCCTAAAGTTAAAAGGCGTCGGCAGGAAGACGGCAAACCTCGTAATCACTCTCGGTTTCAACAAGGACGGAATCTGCGTCGATACCCATGTCCATAGAATCACGAACAGATGGGGATACGTGAAGACGAGATCACCGAAAGAAACCGAATTCGCGCTTCGGGGAAAACTCCCGAGAAGATACTGGAAAGAGATAAACGGGCTCCTCGTAGCATTCGGTCAGCAGATCTGCAAGCCCCTTTCCCCCTTTTGCACGAGATGCGACATCGAGGGCTTTTGTGCAAAGGCCGGCGTCACCAGAAGCCGATAATTCCTCTTCCGAGAGGGAAAAATCTCTCCTAGATCAGACCGAATTCCTTCAGGGTCTTCTTGAGTTTTTCCCTGTTCGCCTCTGACATCTCGCAGAGAGGAAGGCGGAATTCTTCCTTTATCTTCCCCATCATGGCCAAGGCGGTTTTTGCCGGAATAGGGTTCGTCTCGATGAACATTGCCGAGTTGATCGGCTCGAGCCTGAAGTGAAGTGACCTCGCCTTGTCATAGTCGCCCTTGAGCCAGAATCTGCACATGTCAGAGACTTCACGCGGTGCTACATTCGCAGATACGGAGATCACCCCTTTCCCTCCGAGGGCAAGGAGAGGGAGGGTGGTAAAGTCGTCGCCGGAGATGACGGAGATCCTCTCCCCACACAATCTGATGACTTCGCTCACCTGTTTCATGTCGCCAGTCGCCTCTTTGATGGCAACGATATTCTTAACCTCGGCAAGCCTCGCTACCGTCTGGGGCAGGACGTTTACGGCGGTTCTTCCCGGCACGTTGTAGAGAACGATCGGGATATCGACGGCATCTGCCACGGCCTTGTAGTGCCGGTAGAGTCCTTCCTGGGTCGGCTTGTTGTAATAGGGCGATACGAGGAGTGCCCCGTCCGCACCAAGCGACTTCGCCTTCTTCGTAATCATGATCGTTTCATCCGTGGCGTTTGCCCCCGTGCCCGCTATGACCGGTATTCTCTTGCTGGCAGCATTGATGGTTATCTCGATGACCCGATAGTGTTCATCGTAATCGAGCGTCGCCGATTCTCCCGTTGTGCCACAGGGCACTATCGCATTTGTGCCGCTCGCTATGTGCCATTCGATGAGTTCGCCGAGGGCCTTCTCATCGACCTTTCCTTTCTTGAAGGGTGTGACGATCGCTACGATAGATCCTTTGAACATATGCTCCTCCTTACCGCAAGAATGAACGGGTTATGATACCTATACAAGCTCGCCTTCATGGTAACCGATGTCCCCTGCCGATGCGTCATGAGTCAAGGTTGAACTCTCCGCTGAAGACTTCCACGGCCGGCCCGGTCATGTAGACATGGTTGTCTGAGAACCATTCGACGAGAAGGTCGCCTCCGATAAGATGAATAGTAACATCCTTTCCCGTCAGTCCCTTGAGATGGGAAGCGACAGCGGCCGCAGAGGCACCCGTGCCGCAGGCCATCGTCTCCCCGGCCCCCCTCTCCCAGACCCGCATCTTTATCTCGGAGGGGTTTATGATTTCGATGAATTCCACGTTCGTCCTGTTGGGGAAGATGTGGTGGTTCTCTATCATCGGACCGAAGTAAGCTACCGGGAAGGTCGAAACGTTGTCAATGACAATGACAGCGTGAGGGTTGCCCATCGATACGCAGGTGATCGAGAACCGGGAATCATCGATTACGAGGGGATAGTCTATGATGCCTTTCTCGTGCTCATGACCGGTCTCGTTAGGACTTAAGGCTACCGGGACCCTGCGGGGCTCGAGAATCGGCTCACCCATGTTGACTCTGATAAGGCTGTCGCGCCTCTCCGGTCTTATGATGCCCGCGAGTGTCTCTATCGAGATGGTCTTCTTGCGGGAGAGCCCGCGATCCCAGATAAACTTTGCGAAACACCTGATCCCGTTGCCGCACATCTCGACCTCGCTGCCGTCGGCATTGATGATACGCATCTTGAAATCAGCGGTCCGCGAGGGATAGAGGAGGAGGAGTTGATCGGCGCCGACCCCGAGTCTTCTGTGACAGAGCCTCGTCGCGAGGCCCGTGACATCCGGGGGATTGAATTCCCTGCAATCGATGAGGATAAAATCATTCCCCAGACCGTGCATTTTCGTAAAGGACAGTTTCATCGAACCTCAGATAAAGTCCGGGATACTCTCACCCCGTATGAGATCACGGTAGGTCTCTCTCTCCCGGACGAGCGAACACGCGCTGCCCTTCACCATAACCTCTGCCGCAAGCGGTCTGCTGTTATAGCGCGAACTCATCGAGAATCCGTAGGCGCCTGCCGACATCACGGCGATATACTCCCCCTGTCTCAGAGAGGGCAGTTCCCTGTCGCGGGCGAGAAAATCACCGGATTCACAGATTGGTCCCACGACATCGGCCGATATCGTCTTTCTCCTCGTCTTTGTCACGGGCTGTATGTGATGATAGGCGTTATACAGGGACGGCCTCATGAGGTCGTTCATCCCCGCATCCACGATCACAAAGGTCTTATCGGGCCTCTCCTTGAGATAGAGCACCCGGGAGACGAGGATACCCGCGTTGCCGACGATCGACCTTCCGGGCTCGAGGATGAGGGTGAGGTTCCTCCCCTTCAGCATCGGCAGGATATGTCTCGCGAGGTCGCGAGGCATCGGGGGTTCTTCGTTTCTGTAGGTAATGCCGAGCCCGCCGCCGATGTCGAGATATCGTATCGGAATCCCGTTGTCCTGTAACTCATCGACGAGGATGAGGGTCTTCTTCAGGGCATCTACGAAGGGAGAGATTTTCGTAATCTGAGAGCCGATATGCTTGTGGATACCGATAATTTCGATATTCCGGAGGGTATGGGCAAGCCTATAATACTCGAGCGCCTTTGTTATCGGGATTCCGAATTTGTGCTCTTTCAGCCCCGTCGAAATGTAGGGATGGGTCTGCGGGTCTATATCAGGGTTTACCCTGAGCGCGATTGGCGCCTTCATCTTCAGGGTTCCTGCTATCCTGTCTATTTCGGAGAGTTCGTTTCTCGACTCCACATTGAACATGAGTATCCCCGATTTCAGGGCGTAGCGGATCTCTTCCTCGGTCTTCCCGACACCGGCATACACGATCTTTTTGGAAGGTATCCCCGCCTTAAGCGCCCTGAATATCTCACCGCCGGAGACAGCGTCGGCTCCGCCGCCGTGCTCTGCGATGAGCCGCAATACCGCGGCATTCGAATTCGCCTTCAGCGCAAAACAGACGATATGGGGAAGATGGTCGAAGGCGTCGTGATATGCCTGAACATGTCTGCGAAGCGTTGTGTGGCTATAGATAAAGAGCGGCGTCCCGTACTCCTTGATGATCTCCGTGACGGGGACGTCTTCGGCGTATAGTTCACCGTGTTTGTATCTAAAGGAATGCATAAACAATTCTCCGCTCTCAAATATTCTGCTTTAACGGATTGAGTATTATATAACAAAAGGTTAAGGAGGGACAATAACAGGGCTCTTCTCGGACATGGACAGTGAAGACGGAAGGGGTACAGGCTGTAACGGCTATCTCATGCGCAGGAACACCGCAAAGAGCTTGAGGGGTCTCGTCAGAACTTCCGATCAGGAGAAGACGGGAGAAAGACTCGAGAGGAATGCGCGCGGCCTTTAGCCGTCAGTTTCCGGCTGAGGCTTTATAGCCGGTTCTTCGTTGAGGAGTCTCTTCGCGCCGATAAACCTCCTGAAATAGTAAGGCGTCTCGAGACTGTCTATGGTGACCTTTTTCCCCCGTGAGGACGCATGGATAAAGAGGTTGTTGCCGAGATAGATTCCGACATGGGACGGAAAGGAGGCATAGGTTCTGAAAAAGACGAGATCGCCCATCGAGAGGTCCTCTTTCCTGACAGGTTCTCCCACTCTGAACTGTTCCCGCGCGGTCCTCGGGAGCGGCATGTTGAGGAAACTAAAGACCTTCTGCACATAGCCGGAACAATCTATCCCCATAAAGGTGCTCCCCCCAAAACGGTACGGGATATTCAGCATCTTATGCGCAAACAGGATCACCCGTTCCTTCAGATTCAGTAAACTCAACTCCGGCGATTCGGAGAGCGTCTTGATATCATCGGTAATTTTCGCTTGAGAGAGTATCGGCGAATAGGGGGCTATTTCTCCTGGCTCGGCCGTCCATTCTTCGAGGAGAAGTTTCTGGCCGGGGCTCAGTTCCTCCGATTCGAGGTCATTGAGGACCATAAGGTATTCGGGACTCACATCGAGTTTTTTTGCTATCTTCAGCATGGTATCGCCTTTTTTGACCGTATAGGTTCTCGGTCCTGTTTTCTTGACGATGAGTTGCTGCCCTGTTTTTAGGCGACCAGATTTCTTTATAGAGTTCAACTCCCTCAGTTCACTCACTGATATCGCGTATTTCTTCGATATCGAGCCGAGGGAGTCGCCTTTCTTCACGATATGGTACAGACCGTCGCGGGTATCGTTTTCCTCTGCAGCGGCCTGCCCCTTATCAGCGCCTGACCGGGGGGCGAGACTCTTCGAAATCTCCCTATGCTTTTTCCGGGATGCCTCCTTTGTCGGAACGGTTATCTTCATGCCGGGCGTGAGTCGATCTGACTCTATCCCGTTTGCTTCTTTGATTTTGTCGACATCGACCTTAAAGGTCTTTGAGAGTTTATGGAGGCTGTCTCCCTTCTTGACGGTATATGTTGTATCCCCGTATACCGCATAAGGAGCCATCGTGAGGAGTGCGAGACAGATAAGGAAGAAAGAAAATGCCTTCACCATGAGTGGTCCATTACTGTTGCGAACCTGTTTCAAATTCCCTTCCTCCCTTGGATTGAGGAAGCAGATTTCATACCACGGAGAGCGTTTTTAGAACTTCCTGATTTCTTAAGGAAAGAGTCGGGCAAGGGTCTGCGAGAAGATTCTCTTTTGACTCTAATTGTCATATCGGTGAGACGCACGATGTCAATCGGATTCGTCAAGGGCATCTCATACGGGACAATCGATGGTGCACCCCTGAGAAAAAAAGGGCGGTCGCGGCGTCCGTCATTTCTTCTCATCAGAACGCTTCCTCCCTCGCCAAATCTTTGAGGGTCGGGAGCTCTGTCAAATCTTTCAGGCCGAAGTATTGGAGAAACTCCCTTGTCGTGCCGTAAAGCAAGGGTTTGCCCGGCGCCTCTTTTCTCCCCATGATCCTGATCAGTCTTCTCTCGATGAGGGTCTTCACAACGCCGTCTGAATTGACGCCCCGGATCTGTTCGACTTCGGCCTTTATGATCGGCTGCTTGTAAGCGATGATCGCGAGCGTCTCGAGGGCCGCCATCGAGAGTTTGGACGAGGCCTGCGAACCTTTCAGTTTTCTGATCCACGGAGCAAAACGGATATTGGTGACCATCTGATACCCGTTCGCTATTTCGGTTATCAACATCCCGCCGTCCCTGTTCCTGTACTCGCTGATGAGTTCCTCCATGAGCCCTTTGATTTCAGGTTCATCC
>DASPUT010000017.1 GCA_035622735.1 Thermodesulfovibrionales bacterium
CAATTCAAGGAGTATCGAAAGGGGCACGATCGTCGACCGCGCCCAGCTCGAAAGACTGTAGATATTGAGTGGAAGCCCGTCGGGGAGGAGGTTTATCTCGACCGGAATCGACGGAACCGCCTTCCAGTCCATCTCTCCGAAAAGGGCGAGGAATATCCTCGTAAAGACCCTCGAGTTCTCCACGCCGCCCTTTTCGAGAATAAATTCTCTCGCCTTCTCCAGGCGGCTGTCGTCGGCGGAAAACCCGGCGAGCTTGAGCGCAAAATAGGCCTCAACGGTCGTGCTGAGCTCCCCCTTGCCGCCCCAGTATAACGCCCAGGTCCCGTCCGTTCTCTGGCGTTTCAGGATATAGTTCGCTATCTTCTCCTTCCTCTTTTCGTCGGCAAGGCCGAGGAAATGGAGGAGCATCAGGTATTCGGCGGTTATCGTCACATTCGATTCGAGTTCGTACCACCAGTAGCCGTCCTCATGCTGCTGGTGCAGAAAATAGGACTGTGTCTTTCGCATCGCCTCGGCGACTCCTTCCATGATCCCGGTCTCTCCGGCGGCCGGCATCGACCGCACGGCCCGCTCGTCCCGGAGAAGAGCAGAATCGGCCCGGAGAGGCTGTCCGAAGGACCCCGCCATCTTATCGCGCAAGGGTATATCCATGTTTTTAAAAACTAACAGACCCCCCTTCCTTTGTCAAGGCAGGTATGCCCGCCTCTGACGCAAGAAAATAATCTCTTCCGCATTGAAAAGAGTGATCCTTTTCTGTCTGGAAACGCGAGGTTTCATAAACGGGAAGAGCGGAACCTATTTCGATAGAACGCTTTAGTATAGCAAATCGTCGCATTTTTTGGAGCAGGAAAGAGCGGCGCAAAAGACGGAGGGAATTACTGTCGGTTCGGGGTATTCATTGCGCGCCTTTTACCGTGGAGCTCGAGCAGCGCCGGCAATAAGACGAGCGTACAGAGGATGAGAAATCCGAAGCAGAAGGTGAGGAGGATGCCGATGCTCGCGATGCCCCGGTGGGACGAAAAGGAGAGGCTTCCCGTACTGATCATCGTCGTGAGCGAGCTGAACAGTATGGCGCGGGCCGTGCTCGTCGTCAGCATGTTTCCGTTCGCGGGCGGCTCGGTCTGGTAGCGGAGGACAAAGATGATGCCGCTGTGAACGCCCACACCGAGCAGGAGCGGGACGACGATGACGTTCGCGAAGTTCAGGGGGATGGCGAGGAGGACGGAGGCCGCGGCCGTCAGGAGGATCCCGAGTATGAGCGGGATGAGTATCAGTATGGTCAGGGCGATGCTCCGCATCTCGACGAGGAGGAAGAGGGTGATCGCGATGAGGGCGTAGAGGGTCGCCTGCCGGAAAGAGGAGACGATCGCCTTCCCCGATTCATAGATCGTTACCGGCGCGTCGGTCGCGTTCGGCGCCACTGCCCGCACAGCGCGGACAAACCGCTCGAGTGCGACCCTGTCCGTAATATTTTCGGCAGGGAAGACCTGCACGCGATACTGTCCCTCCCGCGACAGATACTGCTGCTTCAGCTCGGAGGGAAGGTCGGATTCCGACGAGGGAGCTGCCTGAAGGGATGTCTCGAGTCTCCGGAAGAGGGAGGGGAGGCCGCCGAGGAGTCCATTTTCGAGCGACAGGAAGCCGGCCCTTCCCTTTTCAGGGTTTCGCACGAACGTCCCGAACTGGACGACACGCTCATACAACCGGCTGACCGGACCGTTCCGCGGTTCCGGCTTTTCGAGAAGCGACTTCTTCAGAGCCGCCTCGAACGAGCCGAGCGCCCTCATGTCCTCTTCGTAGGAGAGGTGTTTGACCTTATCGACATTCAGGGAAGGCATGAAGAGGCTGATGTTCGAGATGATCGAGAGCTTCTCCGTTTGGTCTTCAGGCACGAAATCAGGGAGCGCGATCACCCTCTTGACCTCTTTCAGCACCCTCAGCCGGTTCTCGATGCCTTTCACCTCTTCCTCGCTTCCGGCGAGCAGCGAGATCGACCACGGCAAGGCATCAGGGTCTCTGAAGAGGTCCCGTATCGTCGCGACGGACTCTGACTTCTGGTTGTAGAGGTTCAACGGGTTCGAATCGAAATAGACCATCGGCAAAGACGCGGAGGCGGCGCCTATCCCGATTATGAAGGCCGCCGCGCGGATCATGCGGGGATGCTTGTAGGGAAAGGCGAGCAGGGGACCGACCGTCGACTCCGACCGGTGTTTCGCAGGTTTCATAGGCAGCAGGGTCAGCAGGGCAGGGAGCACCGTAAGATTTGCGAGGAAGCTGATGAACATGCCGGTGCCCGATATGAGACCGAGCTCGGCCACTCCCGCGTACGCGGTCGGGATGAAGGAGTAGAATCCTATCGCGGTCGTAATGCAGCTGAGGAGGAGACTCCTCCCGACGCCCTGCGCGGTCGTCATGACACTGTCCGCGTAGGGACAACCGGCTGAGATCAGTTCCCGGTACCGTAGCGAGAACTGGATGCTGTAATCGATGCCGAGGCCGATGAAGAGGACCGCGAAGGTGACAGAGATCATGTTGAGGCTGCCGACAGCGGCGACGGCGAAGCCCGTCGTCCAGATGAGCCCGATGATGAGCGTCAGGAGGCTCGAGAAGATCAGTCTTCCCGATCCTCCGAGGCCGATGGCGAGGATGACCGCGACGAGGATGAGGGAGGCCGCCGTCGCGAACCCGATGGACTCCCGCACCGCCGTCAGGTTTTCATAGTTCAGGGCGATGTCTCCGGTGATGCGCATCCTGATGCCGGCAGAATCATCGATACCGAGGTCCTTTGCCGCGCGTCGTATCGCGCCGACGTGTTCTTCCCCCGCGGAGAGGTCGTTCTGTCTGAGAACGGGCCTGATGATGACGAACTGCCTCTGGAGGCGGGCGGTGATATTCCCGCTGATCATCACCTCCTGCCAGGAGAGCCGGACCGGGCGGCTGTCCATCACGTTCTGAAAGGCCTGGCCTATCCTGTCGTAAAGGATATCGATCCTCTTGTCCGTCGTCGCGGCCTCCTTCGGCTGGACGAGGACCTTTTCGAGGACGGAGAAGAGGCCCCTCAGGCTGAGGTCCTGCGAGAGGAGGGCGAGGAGGGGCTGCGCCCCGGCCATCGTGTCGGCGAACCCTTCGAGCTGATCGACGGGCAGGTAGAGGAGGCCGTTCTTCTGAAAATAGCTCTCTCCGCCCGGCTCATAGACGCTCTTGAATAAATCCGTCTCTTTCCGCAGCCGCTCCGCCAGACGCTGCCGGCCGGAGAGCGCGAGTTCGGCACTGTCGGCATCGAGCACGACGACGATCGTGTCTGAGAGTCCCGGGAAGGCCTTTCGGAAGTCGCTCTGGAGCCTGCGAAACTGCAGCTTATCGGAGATCATGGAGGTCGTATCCATGTTCATCCTGAAATTCGTCACCGCGTAATAGAGGACCGCGCCCGTGGCGAGTATGGCGAGCGTCAGGACGATAATCGGATGGCGGTGGACAAACCCGACCCACCGTTCGATCAGCCGCTGCGAAACGTATCTATGCTCTTTTTCGTTCAATCTTTTCAGCCGGATGCTTGCAAAACCATTTACTTCGGGTATGATTTATGTAATGATAGCAGAAACCGGGGAATCTCTACCCGTGAGACCGGCTCTTTTGCGTACTATAATAAACAAGAATTGAAGGAGAATGCATATGCGGCTCTTCGAAGGAAGGAAAAGAAAGATGATTCGCCGGCTCGTGCCTATTGTTCTTATCGCTGTCGTCCTCCTGCCGCTTCCGGCGTATTCGGAGAAGCCCGGGCCGGGAGATACGATTAAGACATTCAACGCTGCCCTCCTCGAGTCTATGAAAGGGGGAGAAGAACTCGGCTACCAGGGGCGGTTCAAGATCCTCGAGCCGGTCGTAAAGGACTCTTTCGCCCTCGAGTTCATGGGGAGCCAGACCGTCGGCAAGTACTGGAAGACCTTTAAGAAAGACGAGCAGGACGCTTTCATGAAGACCTACACGGAATACACGATCGCGAACTATGCCGGGCAGTTCGACAGCTATTCCGGCCAGACCTTCGAGGTCGCCCCGGAATCCGAGCCCGTTAAGGGGAAGGTGATCGTGGTGAGTAAACTCGTGAGGCCGAACAAGGGGGAGGTCGAATTTCATTACCTCCTCCGCCAGGTCGAAGGCAGGTGGCGCATCGTAGACATCCAGATCTCGGGCGTGAGCCAGCTCGCCCTCACGAGGGCGCAGTTCACGCAAGTGATAAAGGACAAGGGCCTCGACGGGTTGATCTCGATGCTCAAGGAGAAGATAAAGGGTTTTTCAAAAAAGAATGGCGGGTGAGGCCGGTCTCGATGAGAGCCGGGATTCCCGCCGGAGGGGGTGCTCGCTGTGAATAGGTTTCTGAAAGTTGTCGTCCTTCTCTCGGTCTTTCTCATTCCGGCCTTCGCTCGCGCCGAAACACCCGCAGCCGCGCCTCAGGAACAAGGGATGGTTTCGGAGAAGGAAGCTGTCCAGCAGGAAACGCCGTCTTCCGAACCGGCAGAGGGGGCCGCGGCAGCGCCCGATGTCTCTCAGGGGGCTACGGAGACTCCTCAGGAACCGGCTGCCGAGGAGGGGGCCAAGGGTGAAGCCGCTGCTGAAGCCGAACCGCCTGAGGAGGAAGTCTCGGCCGGAGCGGTCATCGCCGACCCCTTCGAGCCCTTGAACCGCATAGCGTTCGGCTTCAACGACAAACTCTATTTCTGGTTCATGAAGCCGGCATCGAAGGTGTACAACAGGCTAGTACCCGAGGCGGTGCGCGTCGCAGTGCGCAACTTCTTCTATAACATCGCGACACCGGTCCGATTCGTGAACTGCCTCCTCCAGGCGAAATTCAAGGCGGCGGGCAACGAGCTGTTTCGGCTGGGCGTCAACAGCACCATGGGATTCGGGGGCTTCTTCGACCTCGCGAAGACAGGCTACAACGTCGGAAGCAGCGAGGAGGATTTGGGCCTGACCTTAGGGCATTACGGCATCGGCAACGGGTTCTATATGGTCCTGCCCTTCCTCGGCCCCTCTTCCCTGAGGGATACCGTCGGGATAGCAGGCGACGCCTTCCTGAACCCCGAGCACTACATCACGCCGATCGGAGACGCGATAGCGGTCGCGGGCTACGACTATTTCAACAGGAACTCCCTCCGCATCGGTGAATACGAAGACCTGAAGGAAGCAGCCGTGGAGCCCTACACCGCTTTCCGGGACGCCTATGTCCAGTACCGGAAGGACAAGCTGAGGCAGTAGGCATCCCGAAAGAAATCAGCATATGATCTTTTTTCATGACCGATAAATCGCACTGATAAGGAGACAACGAGATGAAGAGAGGCATATTGGCCAGCTGCATGGTTATCCTGAGCCTTGTGATGGGATGCGCGACAGCGACGAACATAGCGGTGAGCAGCCCGCCGGTCCAGACAGGCGGCAATGAATATTACGAGGCGCGGCTCGAGCCCCTGAAGAGCTCCGGGAATTTCTTCGACTCCTTCCGCCTCACCGTCGCGAATAAGACGGACGGGAACCTC
>DASPUT010000018.1 GCA_035622735.1 Thermodesulfovibrionales bacterium
TGCGGCGGTGGGTGGTCCGCTACGGCCGGGAGTCGTCCACAGACTCGACAAGGAGACATCGGGTGTCATGGTGGTAGCCGTCGATGACGGAGCATACTATAACCTTGTGGAGCAATTCAGGCGGAGGGCCCTGCGAAGGAGATATATCGCAGTGATTTACGGAAGCCTGAAGGCGGACGCGGGCGAGATATCGCTTCCCATCGGCCGCTCCGAGACGGACAGGAAGAAGATGTCGACACGGGTCCGGAGGGGCAGAGAAGCCGTCACGCGATGGGAAGTCATACGCCGTTTCGGACCGGCCACGATGATCTACGCCAGGCTCGGCACCGGCAGGACGCACCAGATCAGGGTCCATTTTGCGTCTATCGGGCATCCGGTCGTCGGCGACAGGACGTACGGCCACAAGACGGTGATCGAAAAGGGGAAAGAAACGATAGCGGTCCCCCGCCAGATGCTCCATGCGGAGACTCTGGGGTTTCAGCACCCGGTCACCGGTGAGTACCGCGAATTCTCCAGCCCTCTCCCTGCTGATATGCAGGCGGTGCTTGATGCGCTGTGTGATGATAATAAGCGGTAGAGCATATGCCGGCAGGGGATAATGTGCCGACCCGTTGGATGTCGAATTTACAGTTTCAGAAGCGTCAATCCCGATGCAGCGTCGAATTCCCTTGTTGCTGTAACTCCCTTGATTTCGAGAATTACCGCCTCAAGCACGAGGAACGTCTCTGACCGTTCCCTCACACAGCCGACCTTCACGGAATCCCTCTTACCGAACGCACCATGGAAATGAATCTTCGGCTCGTCACCCTGGTAAAATATGGTACCGAAACCGACGGTCTCGTGACTTTCCCCGAGTTCCTTCCAGACGGGTATGGGCGGCATCTCTTCCTCTTCAGGACCTACTACTATCTTTGCATCCCGCATTCCACCGACGAGGTAAAAGGCGGCAGCCCTTATATCCTCCTTCTTCGCTATGGTTATGAGATTGCCGAGCACGTCTTCTCTATCTTCGAATCGGGCAACAACAACCCTTCCGATATGACCGGCTTGGTATTGCATAGAAGTCTTATCTCCTTTATGATTATAGGGTGAATGTATCATACCGCAAGGAAGCGCAAAAGCTCAAAGGTCCTTTGGGAGAGAGGTCGGCTGTTTGCTATTTAAAAAACTAATCTGGTATTATTCTTAACGGTTATGGTTAGATATTTTTTCCGGAGGAAGGTGCGTAAGTTATCAGGTATCGCCATTCTGCTAGTCTTCCTCACTTCTCTTATTCCGGCTGTTGGCCCATTTCCATTATCTGCAGCGAATCTCTATGCGCAGGAGGCGCCGCGGCAGATGGCGGGTCTCTTCGGCCAGACGCCACGGTCGAAACCGAATAACATCTTCGCGCCGACCGAAACGTCTACCCCTGCACAGTCTCCATCCGAGCAGCCGCCTCAACCCGTTCAGACCTCTCAGCCGGTGACGCAACCTCAGACGGAGCCGCAACCACAGGTACCACCACAACCAGAGGCGCAGCCGCAGCCGCAACTGCAGGTACCACCGCAACCACAGGCGCAGCCGCAGCTGGAGCCGCAACCACAGGTACCACCGCAGCCTCAGCCGCAACCACAGGCACAGCCGCAGCCACAGCCGCAGCCACAACCGCAGGTACAGCCGCAACCTCAGCCTCAGCCGCAGCCGCAGGGACGTCCTTCCGCGGGCAGGCAACCTGGGGCAAAGAGGGGGGAGGTAAGCTTTAATTTCGATGATGCAGATGTTTATTCCGTAGTCCAGACCATTTTCGGAGACGTCCTCAAGGTGAATTACATAGTAGACCCCAGCGTCAAAGGGAGAGTGACATTCAGGTCCGTGGCGCCGGTCGCGAAGGAGGACGTGCTTCCCCTGATGGAGGTCATCCTGAGGCTCAACGGTATCGGCATTGTGGAAGAGGGAGGGCTTTACAGGATCGTGCCGATCGCGGATATATCAAAGGAGCCGGCGCCTGTCGGGGTGGGGCGGGACTCGGAATACGTCAAGATAAGCGGGAAGGCGTTAGTCCAGGTAGTCCCGATCAAGTATACCCAATCCTCGGAAATGGTGAGGGTGCTCACCCCCTTCCTTTCAAAGAACGCCGTCATCATTGATGTGCCGAAGGGCAACTATATCATCATCTCCGATACGGACGCCAATGTGAGGCGTCTGCTCCAGCTCGTCGAGATTTTCGACAGCGAGGAGCTGAAACAGGTGACTCCGAAGGTCTTCGTATATCCCGTCCAGAACGGAAAGTCGAAGGACGTTGCCGCCCTGCTCCAACAGATATTCCTCGGCGCTAAGGCGCCGGCAGGCGCGACGACGCCGCCGAGAGCGACGACACCCGGCCAACCGGCGCAGCCTGGCCAACCTGCGGCGGTTCCGCAACCGGCTCAACCAGTCCAGCAGGCCCAGATCTCGATGGGGGCGCCCGGCGGGGCGGGGGGACTTGTGTCCGAGGTGACGAAGATTATCTCGGACGAGATCACGAATTCGCTGATCATCATGGCGACCCCGGAAGATTATGCGCTCATAGCCGAGACGATAAAGAAGATCGATATCGTTCCGAGGCAGGTCGTGATCGAAGCGACTCTCGTGAGGGTGGAACTGCATGACAACACGAGTTTCGGTTTTTCCTATTCTCTCATCACCAACCTGGGCATACAAGATCTGAAGCCTATCACGACTACGCCGATGCCGCTTTCCGGGAGCATAGGGCTCAATGCCCCGGGTGCGAGTGACACCTCACTCTCCACTCAGGGGTTTACCCTGGTTGCCACCGATCCTTCAGGCATCGTGAGGGCCAAAATTACCGCTGCCCTGATCGATTCTAAAGCAAAGATTCTCGCGGCGCCGCACATTCTGGTATCCGACAACCGTGAGGCGAGGATTCAGGTCGGATCACAGGTGCCCCTCGCGACCTCTACGACTGCGCAGCCGATATCAACGACAGGGGCCGCGGTATCGACCATAGCGACATCGACGATTCAGTACAAGGACATCGGAATTATTCTCAAGGTGAAACCGCAGGTGAACGACAGCGGGCTTGTTTCTCTCGAGATATCGCAGGAAGTCTCCCAGCTCGGCGAAAATGTTATTGTCGGCGGGACCTCGAACCCTCAGATACTCAAGACGGAGGCGACGACAAATATGGTCGCCAGGGACGGGCAGACGATCATTATAGGCGGCCTCATCAGGGAAGACAGTTCAAAGAGTGTCTCGGGAATTCCCTTTCTCAGCAGGATCCCCCTCATCGGGACTCTCTTCTCCTCAACGAATGATGACAAGTTAAGATCGGAAATTATCATGCTGCTCACGCCTCATGTCGTCAGGAGTCTGCAGGAAGCCGAGAATGTTACCGCAGGGTATGTCGAGAGATATAGAGGGACCGCCAGAGATAGTGAGATTGATCAGTTCCTGCAGAAAGGGATCCCTCAGGGAAAGCAGAGTGGAAATAAGGGTTCAGGCAATGGTGACGCTTCTCTTCCCGGCTCCGCCAGTGTTCCTCCGCAGGCTAATCCTTAGGAATCCTGACGGGTGCATTACCTGCGCTCGGACAGAAAACCTCCCCAAATAAAGATATCTATCCTCATTTAGAGAATGGTATATCCATCCATTTAGCTCCGAGAAACGCTTCGGAAACCTGTCAACTTCCTCGAGGGAACCGAAAAGTTTCGTATTGTTTATCAAAAATCAAACCAGAGAAGGAGTATTTCCTGTCCGTGAGGGTGAGGTGAGGATATCAATTTCAAAGGCAAGAATTTTGCAACACGATATGCACGCATACTCATGACGTAATGATAGGATGGCGGGCTTCGTCTCTCTTGAGAACGCCGTTGTTTTAAATATTACACAGGTGCTACGAAAAAGAGCCACAGATTGCATCTCCTCTATGATGGAGGGGCAGAAAAATTCTCACTTTTCTCTCGTGGCCTGATTATTGCTTATACTGAAATGGAGGGAACTGCGGACGGAGATATTTCCCGGCAAAATGAAAAAAAGTTCAGGGAAAAACGAAAACAAAAAAAAAGAGGGAAAAAGCTCTTGACATATAGAATATCTTTTAGTATATTTTTTAGCAGATTGGAGGTGGGTTGGAGATACTGGAAGAAAGTGTGAAAAAGGTTGAGCATCTTTCATTAACCATAATATTCTTCTTGATTATTTTTTCCGGATGTGCTACAAAAGAGGCAGTTAAGGTTTCCGACGAAGAGGTGCTGAAAGAGAGGGTGATGGCTTACTGGAACCTGAAGATGCATGAGGAATTCGACAAGAGCTATCAATACGAACTGCCCCTGTACCGGAAGAACGTTACTATGGTCAGCTACATAAAGGGGTTCAATACCCGCGTCGTGAAGTGGCTGGGAGCGAGCATAGACAATGTGAAGAGACAGGACGATACGGCGATGATTGATTTGAACGTAAAGGTTAAAGTAAACGTCCCGGGGCTTAAGGACCCTGGACACGATTCTTTGATAAAAGAGAAATGGGTAAAGGTTGAAGGGATATGGTATCATGTTCCTGAAGGTTTTACCGGGTCTTAGGAAGAACGGATGGAGAGTATTTTTTTAATGAGAAGACCTTTACCGAAAACTGAAAGAGAAGGAGGTGATGAGCGGCGGAGCATTGAAGGCAGTCGACTTAATATAGAGAGCTTTTTAGGAATCTGATTCCATCAGAGAATTTTATCGAAAAGGAGGAAAGTAAATGTTTAAGAAAGCAGTTTTCATCACAATGCTTCTGCTGGCATTGAGCTTCGGGACCGCCTTTGCGCTCAACATCGACTCGATGTCTTCAAGGCAGACTCTCGCGGACCCGACAGCATTACCGTCGGGAACACCTGTCAATGTATTCGTGAATCCGGGCGGCCTCGGCGATGTCCTGATTTACGGCTATTACAATGTCAGGAACAACAATGAAGTGATCTTCACCGTGACAAACACCGCCACGGTCGGAGCAAGGGTAAGGATCAGGTTCAGAGAAGCAGCTACGCTCGTTCAGACGGTCGGTGGACCGACTATCCCGGGTTGTGACAACGGCAGCCAGGAAGTGCTCGACTTCGACATCTGTCTGACGAAGAACGACATGTGGACCGGCCAGATCCAGAGCGATTCGAACGGAGCAGGAAGGCTCTTCTCGACGGATACCGACACGTTTATCCAGGCGTCGGTTGCGACCGCCGGCAATCCGAACCCTGCCGTCATATTCCCGACGGCATTTCCGGGCGGCGTTGAGTTCAAGTTCGGAACTTCCAATCTCGGCATAACCGCTGACCAGACAAGGGAAGGCTATTTCGAGATACTCGGCGAAAGACAGTTGAGCTCCGCTTGCGGCACCACAGGCCTGCCGGATTGCACCTGCGGTGACCTGCTCGATGTTGACGCAAACGGCGCCCCTATCGACACGGTAGCCACGGGTGGCGGACCTGCCGGCGGCGTTGATGTCGCCAATGTGTTGATGGGACATGCATACATCGTCAACCTCGGATCGAGCGCGACCTTCGCCTATGCGGCAACTGCTCTTGCTGATTTCGCAAATGCCGACATCTCGAATTCGCTGACATCGGCAAGGCCGAACCTCAAACAGGACAGCGAGTCCGGCGACATCGGACCGGTAAACTACGCCCTGACGAAGAGCGCTGTCATGTCTATCTATGACGTCGAGGCTGGGTTAAACGGCAAGACCGAGCTCATCGTCAATTTCCCGACGAAGTGGGCGACTCATGTCGATTTCTTCGAGTCAGAAGAGAACGAGTGCGATCCGGGTCCTCTCGGGACATCAGCTGAAGAAGTCGGAAACGACATCTTTGACGACCCGCGCGTAGCGATAACCGTATTTGACGATGCTGAGCATTCGCCGACGTCATCGTGCCAGTTCTCGCCCTGCCCTCCGGGAACAGAGGTGAAACTCCCGCACGAGATTAATCTCATCGACATCAACGGCAGCGGCATCTTCACGTCCGACGTCGTAACGAAGATAGCAACAGCCTTCGACTTCGGCTGGATAAAGATCAATCTCACGACCGGTGCCACAGGGGCGCCTGCGGTCCCTCATCTGACAGCTTGTGACGCCAGTGATGGTCCGCCGGCGATCTGCTCTACGGACGGTACCGATCCTGATCCGGGCGGAGGCTCTGCTGTCTCGCATGGTCTTCCCGCGATCGGTTACGCAGTCATGACCTTTGGCGGCTCGGACTTCTCTGGTCTGATCCCGCTCCAGTACACGACCCAAATCGATCCCGAAACCCTATAATCGGGACGGTGATTCGCTAGCATCAAAAGGGGGCTTCGGCCCCCTTTTTCTTTTCCCCGAAAGTGATTTTCTATACCCTCCGTATGAGCGTTCTTGTGTCATATTTTGTCATGTCCGAGACCGTTTTTTGGCACTTCCACTCCTACCGGTCAAGCCGGAAGGCGGGATTTCCGATATCCAAAAACAAGCCAACGAGGGTACCGGGAAGATAGGGATGCGGAGAAGGAACGAGATTTATGAGGTTTCGCTGACGAGTGTCTAACAAAGAGTGCGCAGATTTTTGACCTGGACTTCCACGAGTTTCACCGAAACACCATTGCATAGAATTTGCAATGAGTATCTTGAGGCACCCAAGATTAATGAAATAGATGAAATATGTATCATTTGACAGAAAGCGAAGATTAGGCTAAATTATAAAGTGGAGTGTTTAAAAATTCGATAGGTGATTTTCTATTAACGGACCATCTGTAAGGAGGATAAGATGAGAGGGTTGAAGATCATGTTGGCGGTAATTTTTGTGGTGGCCTTTGCGTCAATCGCTATGGCGCAAACCACTGTTACGATTAACGGCGGGTCATCTTTCAGTTGCAACGGCGGCTACCTGACCCTGAGCAATATTCAAGTCGATGACGGGGTTATCACTGTCAATGTGATTTGTAATGCCGGCAACGTCACGCCGACCCCTACGCCGACACCAGGACCGACACCGACCCCTACGCCGACACCGACACCTCCACCGAGCGGAGGAGGATATCAGGGCACGTATCTCGCGATGAATTCCAATCCGACATTTGATAACCTCGGCGGCGGCCAGACAAGACTTTACTACTTTACACTGCCCGCCAATTGCGGAGGCAACGGCCAGTTGAGGATCGCGACGAATCAACAGCAGAGCGCCCCCCACGCTGCCGTAGTTGTGAAGAAGACAAACGGCAGCACTTCGACGCCCCCG